>NZ_AAQJ02000001.1:0-270000 GCF_000168295.1 Rickettsiella grylli | reverse complement strand
GGTTACTACCATGAATAATTCATCTATCGTGACGCTGAATGATGCGTCTTTTGAATCAGAAGTATTACAATTTAACGCAACACCGATACTCGTTGATTTTTGGGCAGAATGGTGTGGCCCCTGCAAAGCCATTTCACCTATTTTAGATAAACTTTCTGAAAAATATCGTGGGAAAATAAAGATTGGAAAATTAAATGTTGACGAAAACCCTAAAACACCGGCAAAATACGGGGTGCGTGGCATTCCTACATTAATTCTTTTTAAAGATGGAAAAGCCGTAGAAACAAAAGTGGGTGCCTTATTAGAATCACAGTTAGAATCATTTTTAGAGAAACACCTAACGAACCCAGGTACTTCTACTTAATTTAATGCGACTATTTTTCTAGATAAAAATGAATCTTAAAATAGGCATTACTGGTATTAATGCTATTTTTTGATTTCTGAATTTTTTATCGCATCATATTTTTTAATACGACACGAGGAGCACAACTTATCTCTATGCTTAGATGACCTATTTGTAAAATGATTTTTAACACGCTCTAAACTCTTGATACTCATTCTTACTATTAATATTCCAATTAAAACTTAATACACATCCAATTTTTTTATACTCCTTTTATGAAAGAAAACATACTATGAATTTAACTGAACTTAAAAAAAACTCTCCCGCTGAGTTGGTTGCCATTGCCGAAGAATTAAAAATAGATGGTTTAGGCCGCCTACATAAAAAAGATATGATCTTTTCTATCCTGAAAGCGTTAGCCAAACGAGGAGAAGACATTTATGGCGATGGCGTATTAGAAATATTACCTGACGGCTTTGGTTTTTTACGATCTGCAGAAGCATCTTATCTCGCAGGACCCGATGACATTTATGTTTCTCCGAGCCAAATTAGACGCTTCAATCTTCATACGGGTGACACTGTCTCAGGAAAAATTCGTCCCCCTAAAGAATCTGAACGCTATTTTGCTTTATTAAAAGTCAGTGAAATTAATTTTGATACGTCTGAAAATGCTAAAAATCGGGTTTTATTCGAGAATTTGACACCTTTATTTCCCGACGAACGGGTTCAACTTGAACGAGGAAACGGGAGCACAGAAGATATTACGGCGCGAATTATTGATCTCGTTGCTCCGACGGGTAAAGGGCAACGGGGCTTGATTGTATCTCCGCCAAAAGCGGGAAAAACGATGATGATGCAGAATATTGCCCAATCGATTTCACATAATTGTCCAGAATGTTATTTGATTGTTTTATTGATTGACGAACGCCCGGAAGAAGTCACTGATATGCGGCGTTCTGTTCGTGGCGAGGTTATTGCAAGCACGTTTGATGAGCCTGCAACACGCCATGTACAAGTGGCAGAAATTGTTATTGAAAAAGCAAAACGCTTAGTCGAACACAAAAAAGATGTCGTTATCCTCTTAGATTCGATCACTCGTTTAGCACGTGCTTATAATACGGTTATTCCTTCTTCTGGGAAGGTATTAACGGGAGGGGTCGATGCCAATGCACTTCAACGTCCTAAACGCTTTTTTGGTGCTGCGCGTAATATTGAAGAAGGCGGTAGTTTAACCATTATTGCCACCGCACTGGTTGATACCGGTTCGAAAATGGATGATGTTATCTATGAAGAATTTAAAGGAACTGGAAACATGGAAATTCATTTGGATAGACGAATTGCTGAAAAACGCATTTATCCTGCTATTCATTTAAATCGATCCGGCACGCGACGTGAGGAGTTATTGGCTAAACCCGATGTGTTACAAAAAATGTGGATATTACGTAAAATCCTTCAATCCATGGATGAAGTGAGCGCCATGGAATTTTTAATTGAGCGGTTAAAAAATACGAAAACAAATGATGAATTTTTTGATTCAATGAAAAAATAATGCGTTAAATACTAACGATGCATTCTATGCTTGGATTGAAGTTTTTTTTCTAAATGAGTAATTACATTTGGGATATTATTTTCGATAAGCGTTGCTATTTTTTTGCAACAACGCTCCAAAGCACTTCCTTTACGCCATAACATTCCAATTTTTCGTTCAGGAACAGGTGACGCTAAAGGGACGTTTTTAATGAATGGATGTGTTTCCAATGCTAATAAGGGTAATAAAGTAATTCCAGCCCCTGTTCCTACCATATGTCGCAACGTTTCTAAACTCGTTGCGCGATAGTTTGTTTTTTCTTTTAAATTACTTCTTTTATGACAAACATCTAATGCCTGATCTCTAAAGCAATGCCCTTCCTCTAATAAAAGGAGGTTATAATGACCTAAATCGTTTAAATCTAATTTTTTAGCATCGTACAATGCGTGTGAACGAGGCATAATCAGAAAAAAAGGTTCTTTAAATAACGGACGTAAATATAAGCCTTTATGAGGGATAGGTAATGCGAGTACAACAGCATCTAATTTTCCTTCTTTTAACTGGATCAGAAGGTTCTCTGTTTTATCTTCATATAAATATAAGGTAATTTTTGGTAATTCTTGCATAATGGACGGTAAAATATAGGGGAGAAGGTAAGGGCAAAGACTAGAAATCACACCTAAACGTAATTCGGCTAAAAAAGGATCTTTTTCTAATTTTGCGAATCGTTTAAACTCATCAACCGCCTGCACGATGTGTTTGGCTTTTTCAACCATACGCAGACCCGATGTTGTCATTAAAACTTTCTTTTGTCCGCGTTCAAATAATTTCATACCTAAGGTCTGTTCCAATTTCTTTAATTGAATACTTAACGTGGGCTGGCTCACTGAGCAGGCTTTGGCTGCTTTCCCAAAATGACGATATTCTGCCAACGCTAATAAATAACTAAGGTCTCTGAAATTCATAAGCCTCTAGGATTTAAAACAAGCCATCACGCTTGTCTTGAAATGGTTAAAAAATTACGTTGATTTTATAGACGACGCAACGAATTTAATTTCGTAATGCACTGGATTTTCTGGGCATACTTTGATTCCACATTCCAAATAAGTCGCAATCCCGTTAAAAATAGCTAAAACAAATACCGCTGCAAATGTCGCATGTTTTAACAATTTCATTGTTTTCGTTTTCGGAGGTTCTTCATATTGATATTGTGGAAAAATGCTAAAAATAATTGAAATATAAATAATAATCGCTACACAGAGAATAAATACCCAGGTATAAAGATGTAATCCAAATAAAGGTAGACCATAACCTTGATCACCCGGCGCCACATGCAAGAATATTTGACGCGTTGATATTGCGGCCGTCAGCATCGCTGAAAGGAGCGATAATGCATAATGAACTGGACGGATCTTAAATTGAACGTTCAACAAAAAACCAAATGCAATACCTAAAATACCAATCCGTTGTAGCAAGCACAGTGGGCACGGTAATTCGTGAAAACGAAGTTGTAAAACAAACGCCACGAACAGCAAAAAAGCTAAACCGATGGCATCGAGGGCATTAAGGACTTTAATAATTTTAACGACTTTAGAGGAATGCATCATCGTTATCCCTAAAATTGCAGAGATAATTGGGTGGTCACATGATGATAAAATACAAACGTTGTGAATAACAGAAAGACGATAAAGAGGTCTATCGCAAGCCTTCGTTGTTTGCACCATGCTAAAAGCAAACAAAGACTATATAAAAAAAAGAGCGCCAACATAATACCCACCTGTTGTCATAAATTTAGCTTAGTTTTTTTAAAAAATCTATGTGAATGCCGTCTTCCTCACATCACGCATGTTCAATAAGGCGTTTAGGAATATTGATCTAATATGAATTGGATACCTGCCCAATGGTTACGTTTTGGCACAGCTTCCACCAAAATTCTATGATGCATTGCTTTAGATTGATGTAAATAATGGTACAATTGTTGCCCGTACCGGCTCGCTTCAGAAGGCATCTGAATCCACGTAACGTTTTTATGTTTTTTTTTCGCTGGGCTGAATGCAAACACGGTTAATGGTTGATAGTGGTTTAAATGCGTATCAATGACTTCATCTAAGACCTGTTTGGGCACTTGTGTAATCAACGGTTTTTTAGAAAAACAAGAGGGTGATGTCGATTTTTCAATCTCATAAGGCGTTATCGATGCGATTTTCGCCAATGGAAGTGCTCCTAATCGAAGTATTCGGGGAATAGTGAACGTCACATCAATAATGGTCGATTCAATGCCAATTCGGCAAGGTCCACCATCAATCATCCATTCAAGCGGTTGATCAAATTCCGCGCGTACATGCTTGATGTGTGTAGGACTAAGCGCTGTTGAACGATTTGCAGAAGGCGCCGCCACACCACGTGCAAAAGAACTTAATACCGCTTGAGCAATGGGATGATCGGGTACCCGCAAACCTATTTTATGTTGCCCTCCGGTTAATTCAGGTAAGACTGTTTTTTCTTTTTTTAAAATCAATGTCAAAGGGCCTGGCCAAAATCGTTCGGCTAACTTTTCGGCCACTTCAGGAATATCACGAGCCCATCGCGTCATCGGATGTTCCTTTGCGAGTAAAACACTTAAAGGCTGGTTGAGAGGACGACGCTTTAATGAAAAAATTTGTAAAATAGCATTTAAGTTTGTCGCATCGCCCGCTAAGGCATATACCGTTTCAGTCGGAAGAACAATCAGTTTTCCAGCCTTTAAGCAGGATACCGCGCTAGCAAGTTCATTGTTCGTTATCATTTTAACCTGCAAATAAGGCTGTTTTTTAGTTCACTTTTTTAGTTTACTTTGAAAAACCCCTGATTATCCACTAAATAGCCGATGTTATCTAGCTTCAATGACATGACGTTCAATGATCTAAACCTTATTATCGAAATAAACCGGTGGGGCACTTAAAAATAAATGATGACTGTGGCATTATAGCCCTTTGCAACGATTGAATCGATGCTTCATGTTTTTAGAATGATAGACGATCAACCGTTAACAAGAATAGCAGGAAGCTCGTTCAATGTGTTTTAAAAATCTCCAAAAAGATTGGATTTGTAAGGGACTATGAGTAAAATAATCTTCAATTATCTTTCTTGGTTTAATTTTTTTAAGCATTCTTTTTTTATCGCCCTCTTCTTCTCAAGTTCAGCATCGGCTCACTTGAGTCAAGGGCTCACATCAAAAAAACCTGAGCTGAATATCCCTTACCCTACGGTTCACTATCCTCAAGACGACACATTACGTCAACAAATTCAGCGCGGTGAATATTTAACGAAAGCTGGCGATTGTATTGCCTGTCATACCGATAGCCCACATCATGGAAAACCGTTTGCCGGAGGCTTAGGTATTTATACCCCGTTTGGAAGCATTTATTCTCCCAATATCACACCCGATAAAGAAACAGGAATTGGCACCTGGAGCGATAAAGCGTTTATCCGTGCGATGCATAAAGGAATAGCGCCCAATGGAAGCTATTATTTTCCTGTATTCCCATTTGCAAGTTTTACTAAAGTCAGTACTCAGGATTTATTAGCTATCAAAGCCTATCTATTTAGTTTAAGTCCTGTGAGACGAACTAATCAGCCGAATGAAATGATGTGGCCCTTTCATTGGCGTTTTTTACAATTAGGATGGCGCGTTCTCTTTTTACGCACCGGATATTATAAACCCGATAATCAGCACTCCATGTTATGGAACCGCGGTGCTTATCTCGTTCAAGGTTTAGGTCACTGCGGAATGTGTCATACCCCTTTAAATCTATTAGGTGCCGAAAAAAAGAAAAATTATCTAACCGGAGGTTTTATTCAAGGTTATTATGCCCCGAATATAAGCGCAACAGGATTAAAAAACGCAAGTATCAATGAAATTCGGGCCGTCTTTAAACAAAATAAAATGTTAAAAAACGCCGGCGTTGTCGCAGGGCCTATGGCAGAAGTGAACAGCAACAGCCTTAAGTATTTATCAACCTATGATTTAAATGCCATCGCAACTTATTTAAAAACGGTAAAAAGTCACGTACCCCGTTCTGCTTTCAATGGCCCTATTACGACGAAGACGGGCCGCAAAGTTTACGAATCTTATTGTGCTGTCTGTCATGCGAGTGGTGCTGCGGGTGCTCCTGAATTAGGGAATACGGCTGAATGGAAAAAACGTTTACAACAAGGAAAAAATATCCTTTACGCGCGTGCTATACAAGGCTTTAATTCAATGCCTCCCAAAGGGACGTGCACCGGTTGCTCGGATGATGCCATAAAAGCGGCGGTTGACTATATCCTCCTGAACGATCACAGGAGAACAACCGTTACGATCCCTTTACACGAAAAAGGAGTCCGCTTAAAAACAGGAAAACAAATTTATTTACATCATTGTGCGCTCTGTCACGACAATGGGAAATTAGGTGCCCCGCTCATCGGTGATAAAACACGTTGGCGACCTATCATCGCTAAAAATATTGATGTTTTATTTGCTCATACCATTCAGGGCTATAAAAAAATGCCTGCAAAAGGGGGATGCAAGCCCTGCAACAACGCTGAATTGGAAGCCAGTGTAAAATATATGGTGGAACAAAGTAAAATCACGGGTAATTATTCTCTCTGGTAATTTTTTAAATTTATTAACTGGATAAGCCCACTTTTCTGTCAAAATAAGGATAACTAAAACATGGAACGGATTAAAACACTGCATTTGTTCATTTTTTTTAGCCTGAGTGGATGGCTTCATCCCATCGTGACACAAGCGAGCTGGCAAGTGAATATGCCGCGCGGCGTCACGCCGATTAGCCATGCCATTTATCATTTACATATGCTTGTTTTCTGGGTGTGTGTGGGAATTGCTGCTGTTGTTTTTAGCGTCATGATTTATTCGCTTATCCGACATCGAAAATCGAAAGGAGTTAAACCGGCTCATTTTCATGAACATTTTTTTTTAGAAATAGCATGGGCTATCGTCCCTTTTATTATATTAGTCATTATTGCAATCCCTGCAACGAAAACGTTAATTAAAATGAACGATGATAGTGATCCAGAATTAACCATTAAAATCACGGGCTATCAATGGCGTTGGCGATATGCTTATTTAGATCAAGGTATTGATTTTTTTAGTAATCTTTCAACACCCGCTGAAGAACTGCAAAATCAAGCCAAAAAAAATCAATGGTACCTGTTAGAAGTTGATCGCCCTTTAATTGTACCCACCCACACAAAAATTAGGTTTTTATTTACATCCAATGATGTCATACACGCCTGGTGGGTTCCGTCCTTAGGCATCAAACGCGATACTATCCCAGGTTTCATTAATGAGGCCTGGGCAAAAATAGATACAAAAGGGACTTATCGTGGTCAATGTGCTGAATTGTGCGGAACGAATCACGCATTTATGCCGATCGTCGTTAAAGCAGTCACGCCCGCAGAATTTAAAATATGGGTTAAGCAACAATCAGGAGAAGGTCTTCATGGAACAAACACTTGATCGCGAACATCTGCTTCCTCAAGGTTTTTTTGCATTTTTCAAACGTTGGCTCTTTACAACGAATCATAAAGAAATTGGAACGTTATATCTTCTTTTTAGTCTTCTTATGTTTTTTGTGGGTGGAATTTTTGCGTTATTAATCCGTGCTGAATTATTTCAACCGGGCGCCCGGTTAATGAATCCAGAACTTTTTAATCAGATGACAACTCTACACGGCCTCGTTATGTTATTTCTTGCGATTATGCCGGCTTTTTCTGGGTTTGCGAATTGGATGATCCCGTTAATGATAGGCGCACCTGACATGGCGATGCCGCGTATGAATAACTGGGCATTTTGGATATTACCGGTCGCAACTATCGTGCTTTTTAGCACACTCTTTATGGAGGGCTCTGCACCTAATTTTGGGTGGACAATGTATGCACCCTTATCCACACTCTATGGGCCTGAGAGTACCGATTATTTAATTCTTGCCATCCATTTAATGGGACTTTCTTCACTGATGGGCGCGATTAATATTATTGTCACCTTACTTAATCTTCGAACGCCTGGAATGACGCTGATGAAAATGCCCATCTTTTGTTGGAGTTGGTTTGTGACTGCTTTTCTACTCATTGGTGTCATGCCTGTTTTAGCAGCCGCGGTGACCATGATGCTGATGGATCGGCACTTCGCGACCAGTTTTTTCAGTGCCGCTGGCGGAGGTGATCCATTACTTTATCAGCATCTTTTTTGGTTTTTTGGACATCCTGAAGTTTATATTATTATTCTTCCAGCGTTTGGAATCATTTCTCAAATTATTCCAACGTTTAGTCGAAAAAAACTTTTTGGTTATCGGTTTATGGTCTATGCTTTATTAGTCATCGCATTTTTATCATTTATTGTGTGGGTCCATCATATGTTCGTAACTGGTGTCCCCTTAGCGGCTGAATTATTTTTCATGTACACCACCATGTTAATTGCTGTGCCTACCGGTGTAAAAGTGTTTAACTGGGTCACGACAATGTATCGCGGTGCACTTAGCTTTGAAACCCCCATGTTATTTGCACTCGGCTTTGTTATTCTATTTACTATTGGTGGATTTTCTGGCGTCATGTTATCGATGGTCCCCGCAGATTTTCAATATCAAGATACCTATTTTGTGGTCGCTCATTTTCATTATGTTTTAGTCCCGGGCGCCCTATTTGGTGCGATTGCAGGCACTTATTATTGGTTACCCAAAATGACCGGTGTGATGTATAACGAACGCCTCGGTCAATGCCATTTTTGGTTGTCCGTCATCGGGGTTAATCTCACCTTTTTCCCGATGCATTTCTTGGGGTTAGCGGGTATGCCAAGGCGCGTTGCCGATTATTCTTTACAATTTGCCAATTTTAATGCGATTGCAAGTTTAGGCGCTTTTTTATTTGGTTTTGCGCAATTATTTTTTCTTTACACGATTATTCAAGCCCTACGCAAAAAAGGAAAAAAAGCGACCGCGCATGTTTGGGAAGGCGCTGAAGGTCTCGAATGGACGTTAAGTTCGCCGCCTCCTTTACACAGCTTTACAACCCCACCCACGTTGAAGTCCTGAAAGAAACATGCCCGTCCACTCACGCTTCGCCAAAATTTCCAATAAAAAGATTTTAATTCTACTTTCTTTAACGACGCTGTCGATGTTTGGTTTCGGCTTTGCCATGATTCCCCTTTATAATGTACTGTGTAAAAATTTAGGGATCAATGGTAAAACAGACAAGCTGAGTTACCTGGCTTCGAATCAAATTGATCTATCCCGCAGTATTCGTGTAGAATTGATGACGCATAACAACAATAATCTTGCTTGGAATTTTTACCCCCGATTACAACATATTCAATTACATCCCGGGGAAAATATTTTAATTTATTTTTTCGCTCAGAATAATTCAGATCATCCAATGACTGTACAAGCGATTCCTAGCGTTTCTCCCGGTTTAGCGGCCCGTTACCTAAAAAAAACAGAGTGTTTTTGTTTTACACAACAAACGTTTAATGCGGGCCAACATCGAGATATGCCTGTTTTATTTCACATTGATCCTCATTTACCTCAATCGATTCATACCATCACGTTAGCCTATACCTTATTTGATGCAACAAAAATAAAACCCTCTGCATTGACGCTGCGCTCTTTAGCGCATATTCCCAGTTAATCGTTTCCTATAAAATTTTTTCTTGTGGACGTCATTGACTTTTGCTAAGGTAATTCCTACGTTAAAGGACAAACGCCCAGTGAAAAAAAAAGACGCATTCTACTACGTCCCTGAACACAGTCAGTGGCCTATTATTGGCGCACTTGCGTTGCTTTTTTTAGCGTTTGGTTCATTAAATATAGGAAAAAAATGGGGTCTTATTGCACTCATCATCGGTGTCGCAGGTCTTGCATTCATGTTAACGGGTTGGTTTTGGAATGTCGCCCAAGAACGTCAAGCGGGATTCTACAGTCCTCAAATGGACAAAACGTTCCGCTGGGGTATGGTATGGTTTTTAATCGCTGAACTCTTTTTATTCGGCTTATTATTGGGTTCGATCGTCCATGTCCGATTTTCAATTACACCCTGGCTTGCAGGACAAGGCGGCGATGCATCGCAATTAACCCATTATTTACTCTGGCCCGATTTTGCTAAACAGTGGCCTTTATTGACCCCTCCCCGCGTTGCCACCCATCAGGTTAAGCCAGTCCATTCTCTCTTAAACGATCTTCCATTGATAAATCTTATCGTTCTACTTGCGAGTGCGTTCTGTTTATCCGCTGCACATTATCATTTTAAAAAAATCAATGGCCCATACTGTCGTTTAAGCTTCAATTTAGCGATTTGTTTCGCTTTTATTTTTGTCATTTCACAATTTTATTATTTTATTCATAGCCTTAATACACACGTAATTACGCAACGCGGGGTGTGGGGTAGCTTTTTAATTGCTTTTTTAGGGTTTCATTTGCTCAATTGTGTCGCTGCATTATTTTTTTTACTTTTTTTGTACACCCGTTATTGCAAGAACGCGTTTGAAAAAAATATTTTTTCTTTTGATGCGAGCGTATGGTGGTGGGATTTTCTCACGATCATCTGGGTATTCGGGTTTTTTTTAATTTTTTAATGATGAAAAAAAATAGTATTGTTATCCCATTCACTCCGTATTACTTTACGTTTACATTCGTTCCGACGTGCATGTTATTTTTTTTATTTTCTCTATTGATGTATCTCGGTTTTTGGCAAATCGACCGTGGCAATCGTAAGCATCACCTTCAAAAAATATTCAATCAGCGATCCTCATCCAGACCCATTCATTTAAATCAAATTAAAAATATTGATTTAAAAAAGAACTACTTTCGTGGAATAGTGCAAGGCCACTTTGATAACCCACACACTTTTTTACTTGAAAACAGAATTTATTTGCATAAAATTGGTTATGAAGTCCTGACTCCTTTTTTTTTAAATAACCAATCCAACGCCATATTAGTCAATAGAGGATGGATTCCACAAGGCATGAATAGAAAACAAATTCCAAAAATTTCAGCGGTTGATCATCAAATTAAACTCGAGGGAGTAATTGTTTTTCCTCCTAAAACGTTTCATTTTTTCAATCCGATCAATGAAGAGGGCTGGCCCAAAAAGATTCAATCCATTCATCCTGATTTTTTAAAAAAAAATAAATTTCAACCTTTTTTATTGGTTGTTCAACCTCAACAACCGGGTAGCTTTATACCGCTTTGGCACCCTATCACATTACAGCCTGCGCGCCATTATGCCTATGCATTTCAATGGTTTGGATTAAGTATAACGTTGTTCATTGTTTTTCTTAGTGCACATATTCACCGTTTATGAAAAAAAAACAGTCATGGCATTCTTTTTTGACTCTCGTGTTACTCTTCGTGCTCTTTTTAACGCCGCTCATTGCGGCTGTCATCCTCTATACTCGAAAGCCCCATTGGTTACATCATAAAACAGTGAACAAGGGGCATCTCCTTTTGACCCCGCTCAATTTATCGCAATTAAAATTAATACCCGCTCAGCAAAACCCTGAGTTAGAAAAACCCGCTTGGTTTTTATTTTTTTTAACGCAAACGCCGTGTCGTCATTCCTGTCAGAAGCATTTATATCATTTACGTCAAATTACACACGCGTTGGGAAAAAATCGTTATCGCGTACACTATGGATTCATTGTGACGAACCGTTTATTTCGTCCTTCTCTCAATAAGGATTCAAATTTATTTCAGTACACCATCATTAAAAAAGAATTAGACCATTTTTTTTCTACCTTAAAGATAAAACCTTTAACCGATGCATATTTTATCGCAGACCCACTTGGAAAAATTATTTTATATTTTTTATCCGATGCGCAGGACAAAGATATCTATGACGATTTAAATCGTTTATTAAATGTTTCAACGTTAGGATAGACATGATGTTATTGAGAAACAAATCGGCCTTACATTTTCTTTATATTGCTTTTTTATTTGCTTTCATTGTCATACAACTCGGTGTTTACACCCGCTTAAAGGACGCTGGTTTAGGATGTCCTGATTGGCCCACGTGTTATGGAAGATTTATAGTGCCCACACATACCTTACAACTTCATCACGCTCCTTTTATAAACCAAATACTCTCTGCAGAAAAAGCATGGCCTGAAATGATTCATCGCTATGCAGCGGCGAGTTTAGTCTTATTTAGTTTTGCAGCGATTATTCTCATCGTTTCGAACGATAAACGTTCAGAACAACCGTTAAAAATAGCGATCAGTTTGTTTTTTTTACTTTTATTACAAGGTTTATTAGGCAAATGGACCGTGACGTTGAAATTACATCCGCTTGTGGTGATGTCTCATTTACTGGGTGGATTCGCGTCCTTCAGTGTGTTGTGGTTATTAATCCTTCAATTAAATAAACTGCACATCAATCAAATTTCACGTTCCGAACAAAAATTAAAACCTTGGGCAGCCTTGGGTTTATTATTAATCATTCTTCAAATTAGTCTTGGCGGATGGACAAGTGCCAATTATGCCGCATTTGTTTGTCCAGACTTTCCAACCTGCCAAGGTGTGTGGTGGCCACGGATGAATTTTTCTGAAGGTTTCCATCTGTGGATGAATACCGCTATCAATTTTGAAGGTGGAATTTTGTCTTCAACCGCGCGTACTGCGATACAAATGGCGCATCGTCTTATGGCAATCCTTACTGGGCTGTATTTAAGTTGGATAGTTTATACATTATGGCGTACTTCAAAAAAAAAATTTTTTCGGGCTCTGGCTATTTTATTGGGATTATTACTTGCGTTACAAATCGGATTAGGCATTCTGAATATCGTATGGCTACTCGCTTTACCTATTGCTTTATCACATAATGCGGTTGCTGCATTATTGCTACTGGTGCTGATTACGCTGAACGTCAGCTTATATAGCAATCAGCATTCTTTCGATGAATTGAAACAACGATAAAAAAATTCTTCATTACAATTTTTTGATCCATTGATAAAGTCGGATTTATAAAAAAAATAGGTTGATAGCGATTTTTTTACATCGCGTGGCTTCCTCTCCTCATTATCCATAAAATCAATACAGTCTCTCGAAAAATAATTCATCCATTTTTTTGGACAACTCTGTTCTTGATGAAGCGATATTCTTTTAAACAGAGAGGAAATAGGTTGATCTTCTGATTTTTTGTTTTTTCTAACCCCCTTCACGAAGGTAAAAAAATCTACTTCATTTGATTTTATTAAATGATAGGTCTTTTTCATAATGAACGTATTTCTATTTGCAGTGAATGGACAACAAAAAAGGCGACCTCAACGATCGCCTTTTTTCGACTCAAATCATTTTTTAAGATCAGAAGACATCGTATGCTCGTTGACAGCCATCGTTTCTGCTAATTTTTCCAGCTTGAGATCCAAGGTGCTGACTAAACTCACCGACTTACCGGAATTTGAAAAAAAACCGCGTGCAACAGCAAGCTCACTTGCGTTCAGTTGAATCAATTTTTTAACGGTTTCAACACCTTCCTTTATTTCGTCTAAAGGGATATGTGCGATTATTTTGTCTTTAATCTCTTTTAAATAGGTTAAAATTTCATTTAATATGCGCTTTTTAACCTCAGACGTCTTCGAAGCATGATTTTGTATCGATTCGGATAGGGGCTGAATATCTTTCTGCCATATTTCATTCAGTTGTTCATGGTGGTTATTTTTTTCGTCCGTTTTAATTGAATAATTTTTAAAACGATCTATATTCATTTTTAAAGCAGCATATTTTTCTTGAAGACTATCCAGTTTTTTCTCCAACCCTTCAATGGCCACGCTAATATTATCCTGCCCACTTAAACTCTGGATCGAAATCAATAATAATTCGACATTATTTTTAATTTCTCTCTTTTCTTCAAAGATTTCTTCTGTCGCTACTCTTTCAGAAGAAAGAATATTTTCACAATCTTCTTTGAATAGGATTGCCTTATTTTCGAGTTGTTCACGTTTAGCGTGATCATTAAGCGTCGTATTGATTAACGTTAATTGGTTACTTTTTTCATCAAATTCTTTCACTAAACGCTCAAAAGAAGTCATTACTGCATTAACGGTTCCTGTCCTTAAATGTTCAAAATCAGTTTTATTTTGGGTATGAATGGTTTTCATTTCATCCACTATTTTTTTCATTTCGTTTAACGTATTCGTATATTCGGGTTTTTCATCATAATTCGTTTTATAGTCATTAAATTTTGTTTCAACCTCAACGAAAATCTTATCTAAATCCATGACTGAATGGTGAATATATTCACCTGTTTTTTCATCAAAGGAACGTTTCATCTCTCTATAATTAATAAACGCTCTCACCGTATCCCCTGTTTTATTAAAGTGCTCGCGAATATCCTGAATTTTTTTTTTGTTTTCTAAATCACCGGATATTTTTAAAATTTTTGCTATTTCATCAAAACATTGATTTTGTTTATCTTTTTTAACGTAAAATACTAATTGAATTAAATCTTTATTCAGAAACACTTGACCGGCTTGAAGGTTCACCTGCTTTTCAAATTCCTCATGATTAAATTTTTTTAATCTCAATTTCCCTTCATTTAACAGAAGGCAAACCAGTTTACGTTTTTCTGGTTGAGAATTTTGTTGATAATTGATCGCAAAATAAATGTTCTGATTATTTTTTTCAAAAGTGTTGGACGCATCACTTTCAATTGGTAATTTCGGATCACATTCTTCGGAAAGGGTATCCGCCATTCTGTCTTCAGCAGGTAATTGCGGATAAAGTTTTTGGGATATGGTTTTTGGCATAATAACCTCTTTGGTTTTTATTTTTATTTTTATTAAAACTGATCTTTTTAATTGTATGCAATTTATCATTAGACAATTAATTTTGTCTAGTTATTTCTCGATAACAAAGAATATTTCTTTTTTAATTTTTTCTTAAAGACCATTCTCACACGGATGATATTAGGTATTTATGACATTTTTATTCAGTATGACGCTACCTTTACATCTTATATTTTCGTATACTTTTTTGAAGGATCGATTATCGATTGTAAAGACAGTCAAGGAAAACCATGTTAAAAAATGTTGCAACCGTCTTAACAAAAATGTCACTTATCTATTTAGAGCTTGGAAAATGGCGTGTCACTGGTTTAATGTTAATCACGGTTTGGGTGGGGATGACCTTAGCGACTTCGACAGCGCTTCCTTTTATTCCCTGTTTGTTCACCTTATTGGGCATCGGCCTTCTCATCGTTTCAGCCAGTGCAATGAATCATTTATTAGAATATCGCTTAGATAGACTGATGGCACGTACTGAACGACGACCTTTGCCGTTGGAAAAAATTTCACCCACCCATGTTTTATTGTTTTCATTGACGACTGGTTTTGTAGGGCTCATTATTTTAAGTGTATCGAGTAATGTATTAACATGTCTTTTAAGTTTTTTAAGTTTAATTGCTTATGCTTTTATTTATACGCTTTACTTAAAACGGCATACGGCCCAAAACATTGTGATTGGGGGTTTAGCCGGCGCAACGCCTCCTTTACTCGGTTGGACTGCCGTAACCGGAAATATTGATTCAGAGGGTTTACTTCTTGTTTTAATTATTTTTATTTGGACGCCTCCTCATTTTTGGTCGTTAGCGATCGCACGGCATACCGATTATGCCAAAAGCAATTTACCGATGTTACCGATAACGCATGGTATTGATTTTACGAAACAGCAAATTTTACTTTATACTGTGTTATTAAGTGGAATTAGTTTGTTACCTTTTAGCATAGGAATGAGCGGGTATTTTTATTTAATTGCTGTTTTTTTATTAAATATAGGATTTATCGTTGCCGTCATCGATTTATTAAAGCAAACGAAAACGGCTCACGCGATAAAAACGTTTCATTATTCAAACTTTTATTTACTGATGTTGTTTACGTGTTTATTCATGGACCATTCTTTCATTTAACGAGGATTAATTAATGACCTGCCCTCTTTCTAATAAAACATTTTTAAGCTTGATAATATTTGGTATCGTCGCACTCGCTTTAGGTATTGGCTTTAATTTATGGCATGCTAAAAAAACGCACGTTGTTGCACCCTCTGTCGGAACGATGATTGACACCCCTCAACCCATTCCTGAATTTCATCTGGTGAATGGATCTCATCAACCGTTTACGAATCTCAATTTAAAAGGTCATTATAGCTTCCTTTTTTTTGGCTTTACGCACTGCCAAAACATATGTCCGTTGACCATGACCCTGCTCACTCAACTTTATTCAGAACTAAACGCTGAAAAATTGCCTCTTCCACAGATTGTCTTTATCACACTCGATCCAAGACACGATACGCCGCAAGTCGTCGGTGCTTACGCCCATGCATTTAATCCTCGCTTTATCGGGGTTACCGGTCCTTCAGCCGGAATTCAACAATTAAGTAAGCAATTAGGTGTTGTTTATCTACAGCATGATTCCTCTGAAAACAATAGTCAAATTGATCATAGTGGAACGTTATACTTAATCAATCCAGACGCTCAATTAGTTGCTATTTTTACACCGCCTCATAATAAAGCAAACATCAAAAAAGACTATAAAACCGTTGTTCGGTCTCATCATTAAACCGAGCCACTCACTATTCAACCTGAGCATCATGAACGTAAAACAGTGGCCATCAATCCCTGATTGATTCATCACTAGAAAATTCGCTTAAAGATAGGTAAATTACGTCACTGAGGTTTTAATCAATACTCAGAGCGCTTGTATTTAATTCAAAAATCATGAAAAAAAAACGTGTTATGGTTGGCCTATCCGGAGGCGTTGATTCTTCGGTGGCTGCTTTATTGCTAAAAGAGCAGGGCTATCAAGTCGAAGGACTCTTTATGAAAAATTGGGAGGAAGATGATACGGAAGTGTATTGTTCTGCCAGCACCGATATTGCAGACGCCCAAGCGATTTGTGATAAATTAGCCATTCCATTACGTACGATTAATTTTGCAGCCGAATATTGGAATGCGGTGTTTATGCATTTCCTCGCTGAATATCGGCGAGGGCGTACACCAAATCCTGATATTCTCTGTAATAAAGAAATTAAATTTAAAGCTTTTTTACAGTATGCCCTCCATACGGGCGCCGATTTTATTGCGACGGGCCATTACGCACATAAATCTTTTCAAAATAATATGTATCAATTACTTCAGTGTGCTGATAAAAATAAGGATCAAACCTATTTCTTATATACTTTAGGTCAACACCCTTTAGCACATACGTTGTTTCCACTGGCCCGCCTGACTAAATCTGAAGTCCGTGCGATTGCTCAATCGAAGGGATTTGTGAATGCAACAAAAAAAGATAGTACGGGCATCTGTTTCATCGGAGAACGTAAATTTAAACGTTTTTTACAAACTTATTTACCTCTTCAACCGGGACCGATAGAAACGCTAGAAGGCGAAACCGTAGGACAGCATGATGGTCTTATGTATTACACCATAGGCCAACGACAAGGATTAGGGATTGGGGGTCAACGAGAAAAATTAGGCGTGCCCTGGTATGTCGTGGATAAAAAGCTTAACCACAATGCGTTAATTGTTGTACAAGGAAAAGAACATCCTGCACTTTTTTCATCCAATTTGATTTGCACCGATTTACATTGGGTGAATGAATGCCCACTGACCCTGCCTTTAAATTGTGCAGCAAAAATACGTTATCGGCAGTTGGAAACCCCTTGTTTAATCCAACCGTGTGCCAACGACGCCTACCACGTTCGCTTTAAAATACCACAACGCGCAATAACAATCGGTCAATCCATTGTTTTTTATCAAGGACCCGTTTGTTTGGGAGGCGGAATTATTGATGCCATACACTAATTCTTCGTGCCTTTATATGATTCTCGGGTTAGGTAAAACCGGTCTTTCCTGCGCGCGTCATCTTAAACGATTCAATTTACCCTTTATTATTTTCGACAATCGTTTAAATCCTCCTAAACTATCTCATTTTAAAAAAGAATTTCCTGATGTTGGCTGTTATTTGGGCTCATTGAAACCTAACCTTTTTAAACGTTGCACGAAATTAATAGTCAGTCCGGGTATTGATCTGAACGAGACAACGATACGAACAATTATTGAACAACATACACTGAAACCGCTCGGTGATATTGAATTATTTGCTCAACACGCGCGTGCCCCTATTATTGCCATTACAGGCAGCAATGCGAAAGGGACAGTCACCAGCTTAATTGGTAAAATGATTCAACGCGCTCACTTAAACGTTGCTGTAGGGGGGAATATCGGTAAACCTGCACTCGATTTGCTGAACGAGCCTGTCCCTGATTTTTATGTATTAGAGATTTCAAGTTTTCAATTAGAAACAACGTATAGTTTGCGTCCCAAATTAGCCAGTATACTCAACATCAGTCCTGATCATTTAGATCGTCATAAAACCTTAACCGCTTATATTAATGCGAAGCAACGTATTTATCACCAGGCTGACATTGCTTTATGGAATCGGGATGATTTAAATACGTTTCCTCAGGCGAGGACAAAAAAAATAATCAGCTTCGGTTTAACGACCACCACCCCGCATGCGCACGAATTTTATTTATACAATAGCCATCAAAAAAATTTTATCGCAAAAGGTCACGATCGGTTGCTCCCTGTTGACGCCCTGTTTATCCAAGGCCGACATAATTGGGCGAACGCTATCGCGGCGCTAACCATCGGTCATGCGATAGGATTACCCACAAAGGCCATGTTAACGGCGCTTTGTGAATTCAAAGGTTTACCTCATCGCTGCCAATGGGTCAAAGAATTTAAAGGCGTCACTTGGTACAATGATTCTAAAGCAACCAATGTCGGTGCAACCCTTGCTGCATTAAATGGTTTAGGTCCTTCCATTTCAGGTAAAATCATTTTAATTGCTGGAGGTCTTTCCAAAAATGCCGACTTTTCGTTGTTACATAATCCGGTAAAGCATTATGTTAAAAAAATAATCTTGATAGGCCGTGATGCTGCCTTATTAAAAAATACCTTAGAAAAAAGTACAGCCATCCAAACGGTCTCTGATTTGAGACACGCCGTAAATTTAGCACATGAAACCGCAAGACGGGGTGATATCGTGCTTTTATCTCCGGCGTGCGCAAGCCTGGATATGTTCAAAAATTACGAAGAACGGGGTGATGTTTTTATGCGTTTAGCACGAGGAATCCATTGATGCCTAAAACTTATCCGAAGATGACTTCCATTACTTTATATGATCGTGGATTGCTTCTCGTTATTGCGACTTTACTTGCTTTTGGCCTATTAATGGTTGCTTCAAGCTCTATCGTCATTTCCGAACATGAGTATGGTCAACCCTTTCATTTTTTTTTCCATCAACTCTTTTATTTAACCTTAGGCATCGCCACTGGAATAATTATCGTTCAAGTAAAAACAACGTACTGGCAACAGATTAGTCCGATGTTGTTAGTGTTGAGTATCGGTTTACTTTTTCTCGTTTTATTGCCGGGCATTGGTCGGCAAGTCAACGGAAGTATCCGTTGGTTAGGCTTCGGTCCATTTGGGTTACAAGTCTCTGAATTCGCTAAATTAACCATCATTGTTTATCTTGCAGGTTATCTCGTACGCCAAGAAAAACAGGTAAAAAATCAACTTCGTGGTTTTATTAAACCATTGATGGTCCTTACTATTATCACTTTTTTACTTTTACGCGAACCTGATTTTGGCGCTGCAACAGTCATATTACTTACCAGTTTAGGAATGTTATTTCTAGCCGGTGTGCGAATTTGGCATTTTAGTATCCTTTTAATGGGTGTAGCGGTCATTTTAGCAGGTTTAGCCATTAGCTCACCCTATCGTTTAGCGCGTTTAACTACTTTTCTTAATCCTTGGGCGAACCAATTTGATTCGGGTTATCAATTAACACAATCATTAATCGCTTTTGGTCGCGGAAGCTGGCTGGGTGTTGGTCTCGGTGAAAGTATACAGAAATTATTTTATCTTCCTGAAGCACACACCGACTTTTTATTTGCTGTCCTGACCGAAGAATTAGGATTAATCGGTGGATTATTTATGATCCTATTATTTTCATTATTAGTTTGGCGCGCATTAACGATAGGCTACCGTTGCTTTAACATGGGTCAGCGATTTTCTGCCTATCTTGCCTATGGCATTGGTTTAAATATTGCTTTACAAGTGATGATTAACATCGGGGTTAATACGGGCGTACTCCCTACCAAAGGTTTAACCTTGCCCCTAATGAGTTATGGCGGTAGTAGTTTGCTGATAACGTGCATCATGCTTGCTTTATTATTACGCATCGATCACGAATATCGTTTAACTCAGTTCGGATTTAGAATCTATGATTAAAACCATTGTCCATCGCTTCACATCAAGCCGAGCCAAAAAACAACGGGTTGTCTATCATTGGCCTTGGTATTCACGATTTTTTCAACATCATTTAAGACGCTACCTGAAAAGGTTACAAAAAAAAAATCGCTTAAAAAATTATCCCCAACTGGCCTGCGTTCCGAGTGATGCAATAGGTCAATGGATAGTCCTTAAGGGACTTTATGAAGAAGAATTATTAATCAGTTTTGGAATCGTTTTTAAACATTATTTAAACCGATTTAAACAACAAACGCTACTGGATGTCGGTGCAAACATTGGGAATCATACTCTCTTTTTTTCACGCTATTTTAAAGAAATTATCGCCTTTGAGCCGAACCCAACGGCATTAAAACTGCTGGAAACTAACATTTTTTTAAATCAAACAAAAAACATTTCTATTATTCCCGTTGGGTTAAGTAATCACTCAGGCACGCTTCCTTTTATTGAGGATCCAGAAAACTTAGGGGGTTCTCGGTTTGAATGTAAAAAGGCACACACCACTCCTTTTAAACGACGTTATATCGACGTGGAAAAAGGGGATACCCTTCTGCATCAGCGTTTTAATACGTCCTCAATCGGTGCAATAAAACTCGACATTGAAGGTTTTGAAATGTACGCCTTACAAGGATTAAAGCAAACGTTAATGCATCATCAACCTATTATTTTTTTTGAAACCCATACTGCCGAAGGAGAAACAGGCGCTCAAGCTATTTTTGACTATTTAACGCAACTTAATTATGCTTATTTTTATACGATTGAACCCAGAAAATGTAATGGACTCATACGCTTTTTTATACGATTGTTAAAAGGCTATGAAATCATTATAACCCCACTTATTAGACCAGAAAACCGATTTTACTCCCTCATAATAGCAACAACGACGCCTTTAGAATAAAAAACTCAAAAACAGTCGAACTTGAGCCTACACACAACTAATGACACAATACGACTTCTCATTTACACGATAGGTTTTTTAGATATGAAAATCCCTTTTGTTGAACATCAAATGGGACGCATTCGACATCTCCATTTTGTCGGTATTGGTGGTGCAGGCATGGGTGGTATTGCTGAAATTTTATTAAATGAAGGTTATCGTATTTCGGGCTCCGATCTTCAAGAAAACACCATCACTCGGCATCTACAAAAATTAGGCGCTACAATAAAGCACGGGCATCATGAAAAGTATATCCGTGATGCCGATGTCATTGTCTATTCGAGTGCGGTATCTTGCGACAATGTTGAAATTCAGGCCGCGCGCCATGCGTTGATACCGGTCGTTCCTCGAGCGTTAATGCTCGCAGAAATAATGCGCTTTCGTTACAGCATCGCCGTTGCAGGAACACATGGAAAAACAACCACAACAAGTTTAGTGGCCAGTTTATTGGGAGAAGGCGGGCTTGATCCCACGTTTGTCATTGGTGGTAAATTAAACAGTACCCGTACACATGCACGTTTAGGGTCAGGCCGTTATCTGGTCGCTGAAGCAGACGAAAGCGATGCCTCTTTTCTCTATTTAAAACCGATGATTGCTATTGTGACCAATATCGATAGGGATCATATGGGCACTTATAGTGGGAATTTTCAACAATTAAAAAAAAGCTTTTTAGAATTCTTATGGCATTTGCCTTTTTACGGCTTAGCCGTTCTGTGTTGTGATGATCCGTTTATCCGTTCGATCTTACCGGATATTATGCGCCCTATTCTCACGTATGGATTTAGTGAAGATGCCGATATTAGGATTACTTCTTTTCAGCAAAAAGAAATTAAAAACTATTTTCGTGTCCTTCGACCAAAGAAAAAGCCAATGGATATCATTTTAAATCTCCCCGGTGAGCATAACGCTTTAAATGCGCTTGCCGCTATTGCTGTTGCTTCTGAACTGGGCATTAAAAACGACGTCATCTGCAAGGCTTTATCCCATTTCAGTGGCGTTGATCGACGTTTTCAAGTCTTAGGGAAATTGACCTGTAAACATGGAGATGCGTTGTTAATTGATGATTATGGACATCATCCCCGTGAAATTGCAGCGACCTTAAAAGCAATTCGTCACGCATGGCCCGACCGTCGTCTCGTCATGACGTATCAACCGCATCGCTATACTCGAACACGGGACTTATTTTCTGATTTTGTAAAAATTTTATCTCAAGTCGATCATTTGTTACTTTTAAATGTTTACGCGGCAGGAGAAGCAGTTATTTCTGGCGCAGACAGTGCGGCTTTGTTAAAGTCAATTCATTTAAATAAGCAAATAAACCCTATCCATATTGAAGATAAAGAAAAACTGATGTCCATTTTAGATGAAATCATTCAAGATGGTGATGTTTTACTTTTACAAGGTGCCGGAGATATCGGTAGCATTGCACAAAAATTAGCACTTTCTGTTCAGCGTGAGTAGATGATGAAAAATTTAAAAGGAGAACTTCTTAAAAATACAAAATTAGCTGAATATACGTCATGGCACGTCGGTGGTCACGCAAATCAATTGTATAAACCTTCTGATATCGACGATTTAATTCACTTTATTAAACAGTTATCGCCAGAAGAACCGTTGTTTTTTTTAGGTTTAGGGAGCAATACGTTGATCCGCGATAACGGGATCAACGGAACAGTGGTCATTACGCAAGGTTCACTCACTCAATTAAACCGTATAAATGACGTGACACTTTATGCCGACGCTGGTGTTGCTTCTCCCGCATTCGCCCGGTTCGCTGCCCGAAAAAATTTAATGGGCGCTGAATTTTTAGCGGGCATTCCTGGCACTATTGGTGGTGCTTTAGTGATGAATGCCGGATGCGATGGTTGCGAAACATGGAATATTGTTCAATCCGTTCTTGTTGTCAATCGACACGGGGAGAAAAAAATTCGTTATCCCCGTGATTATAACATTGCTTACCGTACCGTCAGTGTATTTCCGGGAGAATATTATTTAGGTGCAGAATTTCATTTAAAACCCGGTAACAAAGAAGACGCCTTCAATAACATACGACATTTGTTGAAATACCGTACAGACACACAACCCACAAATGAACCCAATTGCGGTTCAGTGTTTCGCAATCCTCCCGGTGATTATGCAGCCCGCTTAATCGAAGCATGCGGGCTTAAAGGTTTATCCATTGGGAATGCCGCTGTATCCACCAAACATGCTAATTTTATATTGAATAAAGGGAACGCTAGCGCGGCTGACATCGAAGCCTTAATTGAAAAAATTGCAGAGACTGTATTCCATCAGTTTCATATTCGCTTGATCCCTGAAGTACGTATTATCGGCGATGCTTAAAATGAATATTTCGCGGATCCACACCAATCACGCCCATTTATTCGTCCATTTTCAATGACGCTGGGTTTAAAAAAGAAATAATTAAAATATACTCATTAACTCCCATGTAATAAAGGTGATTTATGGAAATACCCTTTGGTTCTCGTGCGCCTAATAAAAAAGAATTCGCTCAATTAAAACAGCTCGGATTCGATCCCGATAAAATCACTTTTCGCGGTCGTTATTATTTTTTAGAAATACCAAGTGATCCTAGAATTCAAGTCAACGAACTATTCCCCGCCTTTGATCGAAGAGAAATCCACGTTCAATTGAATGGATTTGAAGTGATCTCTATCAATCAAAAAACAGCAATCTATGATTCGTGGGTGTTTTGCAATCTAAACAAAAAAAATATTGAACAAGCGCTTCTTTGTAAGGAATTTATTCCGGAAAAAAAACAAGAACTGACAGAATACCAAAAAAGGTTAAACGGTTGTCTTCGGTCGCTAGAAATTATTATTTTTGAAGATGGTGCGCAAAGAGGTTATGCAAATACGATTGGCGACCACCTTCAACAACTCATTAAACTGAGCGAAGAAAATCCGAATGAGCACAATAAATTGATCGCTCACAATAAAAACTACACTCAATTATATGAAATGTTTCCTCACTGGGTTGATCAATATGAATTACAAAAAAAATATAGTGCTATGGAGGTCAATCCATTGACAGTCGCTTCTACTGGTCATTATGACGGCACACTGCAACAATGTAGACCGATGTGATCCTTCATCATTGAATCTTGAATAAACTATTTTCATTGGGGGCTTCATTTCATGTTTTATTGGCCGATTATTCAGCCTATGCCTTTTAAAATTGCGTTGTTCACTTGAATGTCACACCGCTTGTCATTGTTTATCCAGCAATGCAAACGACTCAGCCCCCTCTTTGTCATAAACTAAACAATATTGCGATAGATAAAGCATTAATACACTCAATGGAAACAAGATTAACATACCAAAAGGAAATTTAAGCCATGCAATACCACCAAAAGAACCTAAATAAGACACTAGCATTAAAATAGATAAATACGAAAAAAACCAATATAAACTATAATTACGAATCCAAAACCGAGTTTTTTGATAACAACAATAAATAATAAATCCTATGAAAACAGCACTATACAGTTTCCATATCACCGAAAAACCACACCAATACAGCATTAAATTAGCCGCATAGAATGCACTATGACACATCATTAAACTTCCCTGTAATCTAAAAGGACGCGGTTGCGAAGGATGTATTTTCCGTAAAGCTAACAAACAAAGAGGACCGATTCCATAAGAAAGTATGCTCGCTGAAGAGAGAAAGGCAACCATTTTTTGCCAGCCTTGAAAAGGCAAAAACGCACAAATCCCGACTAAAAAATTTGCATAAAGTGTCCTATAAGGGATTTTATAACGGTTCAGCTTCAAAAAAAATGGGGGTAAATGTTTATTCAACGCCATGCCGTAAAGAATTCGGGAGGTAGCAGCCGTGTAAACTAACGTTGTTCCCAACGGGGAAAATATCGCGTCAACTAATAATAAAAAAGCAACCATGCCAAGACCCAATAATAAACTTAAACCCACTAAAGGCCCGCTATCACCTGGAAAATTAAACTGGTGCCATCCCTGTTGCAGATAACGGTGTGGCACGGCCATAAGAAAACTTAATTGCAACATAAAATAGAGGATAAAGCCTACGAATACAGCACCTAAAATGGCAATAGGAATGCTTTTTTGTGGATTCTTCACTTCACCGGCTAAGATCAATCCGTTTTGAAACCCTGTAAAGGCAAATGCGATACCGCCTGCAGATAATGCTGAAAATAGTTCTCTCCAACGGGCTTTGTGTGTTAAATCAAGTGTGATGTTTTTTAAACTTGGTGAATGATGAATGAACGCAACAATGGCTATTGTTGGTAAAAGAAACTTGATTATACTGGCATATTTGGTACATTCTGATAAAAATTTAATACCATAACTATTCAGCACGGCAATAAAAAACATCAGAAAAATTGCGGCCAAATAACCTATCGGAGATAATTTAAAATAAGTCGATTCTTTCATTAAAAACACAGGAAAAAAGTGACTGCTATATTGTAAAATAGCCTGAATTTCTATCGGAGTCATCACCACATAGGCCAACCAGATAATCCACGAAAATAAAAACCCAACTTCTTTGCCATGTGTATACGTTGGATAATTGGATAACCCTCCGGAAATAGGAAGCATCGCCCCTAACTCACACAAAGGAAGCGCGATGAATAACATAAAAAAGGCCGCAATGACCCAACTGACCAGTGCATTAGGCCCCGCAATTCTCGCTCCGATAAAAGGGGTAAACAACCATGCTGACCCTATCATGCCTCCTGCTGCAGCAATGAATAGATTACTTGGGGAAATGTCACGCTTGAGCATTTTAAATTCTCAGTGAGTACATTCAATTTTTTATGAAAACCACTAATCTATTTTATTTTAGCAATTTTTTGATTTAATTCTTGATCCTATTCAATAAAGTCGACCTGTTCAAAAATTTTTCATTTTAGAAATGACGATCGATTCCTCTTTTTTCTAATAAAACAGCGTAAAAATTTTTTAGTTTTCGCCTAAAACTTCTTTTTGTTTTTTAACACATTGCTTTATACCTGTTTCTGCTAAATTTAATAATTGATTTAATTGCTGCTTAGAAAAAGCAGCTTTTTCTGCCGTCGCCTGTATTTCCAAGAGCTTACCTTGTTCGGTCATAATGACATTCATATCCATTTCAGCGTGAGAGTCTTCCTCATAATCGAGGTCCAAAAGTGCTTGTCCTTTATAAATTCCTACGGATACTGCAGCCACGAGAAAACACCACGGATTGTATTTCATTTCCCCTTTCATCGTTGCCAAGGCATCTTTTAATGCAACACTTGCGCCGGTTATCGCGGCTGTTCGTGTTCCACCATCTGCTTGAATGACATCACAATCTAAAAAAATAGTATTTTCACCCAATTGTTTTAAATCGACACTCATCCGTAAAACCCGGCCAATCAAGCGTTGAATTTCTAGACTTCGACCGGTTTGTTTCCCTCGACTGGCCTCTCTGTCAGAACGGGTATGTGTTGCACGAGGCAACATTCCATATTCTGCTGTAATCCAACCGTGATTGGATCCTTTTAAAAATTTGGGCACACCCGGTATAATACTCGCGGTACACAGTACTTTAGTCTGACCGAAAGCCACCCATACCGATCCTTCTGCATAATTTGTATAAGAACGGATCAGCGTAATTGCACGAAGTTCATCAAGAGCACGTTGGGATGCACGCATTGTTTATTTTCCTTTTATAACTAGATTTTATTTGTAGAGTAATTAAAATAGAATCGCTAAAAATAGGCATTATACTTTTTGATGTTAAAATTACCATGATAAATAGCATGACGGCTTTTGCCAAAAAAGAAAAACACGCTGAATGGGGTCAAGCCGCTTGGGAAATTCGGAGTGTCAACCATCGTTATCTAGACATTATACTGTCGTTGCCAGATAACTTTAGCCATTTAGAACCTTTGATTCGAAAACAAATGCAAAAAAATGTGCACCGCGGCAGAGTAGACATAAAATTACACTATAAACCTTATCCTAATAAAGCGATTCCGATAACCATCGATAAACCATTAGCGCAATCGCTTATAAACGCATACAAAGAAATTGCTCAACTCAGTCAGAGTAAACGGGCTTTCAATCCTGGAGAACTGCTTCGATGGCCGCATTTACTTCAATTTCCCGAGTTACAACCCCATGAAATACAAACTGAGTTAATGGCTTTATTGACGGATACTTTAAATAATTTTTGTAACGTCCGTCAGACAGAAGGCCACGCTATTTTTGGTGTATTAAATCGACGTATTCTTAAGCTGATACATTGCATTAAGTATATTCAGACGCAACTTCCTCAACTTTTAAACCGACAACGCGAAAAAATTTCAGCTCGATTACAGGAAATTAAAGCCAGTTTAGACGCTAACCGTTTAGAACAAGAAATGCTATTATTTGCTCAGAAGACTGACGTCGCCGAAGAATTAGACCGCTTAACCATTCATCTTACTGAATTTAAAAATTTGTTAATAAAAAATCAAGTCCACGGCAAACAACTCGATTTTTTATTACAAGAATTAAACCGAGAAGCAAATACTTTAGCGGCTAAATCATTCAATGCAGAATTAACCTTATCCGCTGTGAACATCAAAGTGTTAATAGAGGAAATGCGTGAACAAGTACAGAATATTGAGTAAATTATGATGAATATCCCTGGAACACTTTACATTATATCAGCACCTTCGGGTGGTGGAAAAACCAGTCTCGTTAATGCATTATTAGCCTCTGTATCTAATTTAGAGGTTTCTATTTCCTATACCACGCGACCGCCGCGTCCCGGTGAAAAAGAAGGCGTCGATTATTATTTTATGAATCAAACTGAATTTAAAGCGCTTATTCACAAAAAATTATTATTAGAATACGCCCTTGTTTTTGGCCATTATTATGGCAGCTCACTGAACTGGGTCATTAAAAAAATTGAAACGGGAGTCGATGTTATACTTGAAATTGATTGGCAAGGCGCGCAGCAAATAAGAAAAAAAATGCCTGAATCCATTGGAATCTTTATCATCCCCCCGTCATGGGACGTATTAGAAAAAAGACTCCATCTGAGAGCTCAAGATAAAGAACACGTTATAAAAAAACGGATGGCCGATGCGAAAGCTGAATTAGCGCATTATGATGAGTATGATTATTTAATCGTCAACGACAATTTTTCGAATGCACTTTCCGATTTAAACGCTATTTTAAGAGTAAGACACTTACGGTGCGGTATACAAAAAAGAGAGCTCGCACCCCTTTTAAAAACCTTATTAAACTAACTCTATTATTAAAAAAAACGGGGATTCCCTATCGATGTTAAAAAAATTATTCCTTGTTTTTCTTCTGTCACCATGCCTTATAACGACAAGCTTTGCTATCAATAAAATCAAAAATTGCCCTACGTTGCAGGCTTGTTTTACACCGGGTCAAAATTGCACCGAGGAAATTACGGATGTTATCGATGCCGCTAAAAAATCTATTTTTGTACAGGCTTATAGTTTTACATCCGCTGCGATTGCCGAACATTTGGTTGCCGCTAAAAAACGTGGTGTGAACGTCAACGTAATACTCGATAAAAGCCAAAGAACACAACGCTATAGCGCTTCACATTTTTTAATTCATCAACATATTCCTTGTTGGATAGATTATAAACCGGCCATCGCCCATAACAAGGTGATGATTATTGACGAAAAAGAAGTCATTACGGGGTCCTTTAATTTCACGAAAGCGGCACAAGCTCATAATGCTGAAAACTTATTAGTGATTAGGGACCACTCATTAGCACAGCTTTATTTAAAAAACTGGCAACGACGTCAAGCGGTTTCGCGTTCTTTGAATCCACACATTTAACCTTAAGCAAATTTAATACTTGCACGTAATTGTCCTACCGTTGATTTATTTCCGGACGCTCCCGGCGCGATAATGAGACGTCGGCCCGTTGGTGTTATTTCACTCAATTGATCTTCACCCAATGCGTAGTCTTTGTTTTGAATGATCGCAACACCAATATCAAACCATTGACTAATGTTCATTAGATAATCAACATAAATCCGTTGTCTGGGCAAAAGACCCGCTAAATGCTTTGTGGCCTGATAACCTACTGCCAGTCGAGTTTGATTCGCGATAGCAGGAAAAGTAAGACCCAATTCAAAACCCCACAGTTTTGGTTTTTTAAAGGTCAGTACCGATAACTGATCAGGTGAAGGCGTTACCGGAAAAGCTAATAAAAGCGGTTTCCTAAAATCTCGTGTTGTCGCAATATAATGCCCATTCACATCGAAAGGCCCCCACTGAAATTCAGCATTAACAGTATAGGCTGGTACTTTTTGATCAGGTAATCCGGGGATAGTCGTTTGATTAGCATTAGGAAGGCCTGGAATTAAAAAAGGGACCTCGATATTCGTATTCGTATAATAAGAAGATAAAAAATTAGTGTCTGTGATACTGCCGATATATCCTCCATCAATCGTAAAATTACTCATGCAATCCGAGTAGGTATAACCGAAGCTGGCACCTCCGTTTTGTATCCGACGTGTTACCCCCCCATCTGCTAATCGAGGCTGACCCGCAAATGTATAAATAGAACCATAAAGTCCGTTCGGCATGGTAAAACCTAATTGAATCGTTGTTGCGTTGATTTCACTGAGGAGTTGCGTAGGATTTTCACTGACTACAAAACTGTAAGGATCATATTTTCCAAAAGGCACATATTCTTTACCCCACCGTAAATAAAGCGGGGAAATCGTTAAATTTTGTAATGTGATATAAGCCGTATCAAGATTTATTCTATTTATGGGCTTATAAATTAATAATGAATTCGGAATTTGATACCTCCCTTCCCCACCTGGAAAAGGAGACAATGAACTATATACCAATGAGATTTCGGCTTTCATCCAAGGATTAACCCGCGTATCAATAAATAAGTTGGCATTATTTAAGAGGAGATCAGAGGTTCTATTGCTCGCCAGTACAATGGGGATTTCGGAAATATCGAATAGATTATCAAATGGAATTTCGGTTATAAAAATAGGGGGGGTATTCGTGATATAAGCATCGGTGTTCATCCAACCACTCACATTAATCCGACACATCCACCCACACGGTTGATCAAAACCCCCGGGTTGATTTCTACCTAACAGACTATCTATTTTATTCATCCATTCACGAATAATCGCTTGCTCATAAACATTCTCTTTGACAATAATTTCAGTCGCTGACGTCTGAGTGCTCACACTTACAACCAACAACAAAAAAATAATTCGCTTGAATCGCATACCCATATCCCTATTAAAATTCAATTGCTTCTAAAAAAATTGATAGTTTCTATATTCTTTCCCTTTCAATAGAAAGAAATTATGGTGTTGTTAATCGTTGATCACTTTCTATATCGTTCGCACGACGTTTGCTGTGATGTTCTTCGGCAAAGACTAAATACATAGCAGGAAGTACAAATAATGTAAATAATGTCCCTATCGAAATTCCAGAGGCAATCACTAAACCAATATTAAAGCGACTCATCGCACCGGCCCCTGTCGCCAAAATCAATGGAATAACCCCTAAGACCATGGATGCTGTCGTCATTAAAATAGGTCGCAGTCGAATTCCAGCCGCCATTTGTATCGCGTCTCGTTTTTCATGCCCTTCTTGCTGCCTATCATTTGCAAATTGCACAATTAAAATTCCATGTTTGCTAATAAGGCCAATCAATGTGACTAATCCCACTTCAGTATAGATATTTAAACTTGCACCGCCAATACCTAAACTGATAAAAATAAGTGCACCGCACATTGACATCGGTACGCTGACTAAAATAATAAAAGGATCTCGAAAGCTCTCAAATTGTGCGGCCAAACAAAGAAAAATAATAATTAACGCTAAGAAAAAAGTTAACATCAACGCGCTGCTTTCTTGCTGATATTGACGGGATTGTGCTGCATAATCCATATTGTAATTTTCTGGAAATATTTTTTTAGTCATCGTTTTCAATCCTTGCAGCGCCTCACCCATCGCAACCCCAGGAAAAGGAATCGCTGAGATGGTCGCTGAATTCAATTGCTGAAAATGATTAATGGATTCGGGTACGACGAGTGTTTTTAATCGCGCTATCGTGGATAAAGAAATCGTCGTCCCATTCGGCAACTTTAAATAATAATTCAGCAGTTGATCGGCATTCAAACGATAACCTTGCATGACTTGAGGAATAACCTGATAGGAACGGCCATCAAAATTAAAATAATTGATATAATTCTCGCTCATCGCAGAAGCCAATAAATTTCCCACATCAGCCATAGTCAAACCCAGCAAAGACGCTTTATTCCGATCCAGTTGAATACTTGTTTGCGGTTTATCTAATTTTAGATCGCTATCTAAATAAACAAATAAACCACTCTGGCGCGCTTCATCTAACAAACGTTGAGAAACATCATTTAATTTAACATAATCATCGGTGGTTGTAATAACGAATTGTACCGGTAAACCGCTTCCTCCGCCAGGCAAAGAAGGTTTTTGAAACGCGGCGACGCGTGCTCCTGCAATCCCATCGAGTGATTGTTGTATCTGGGGTTGTAGTTCATTGGTCGTCCGTTTGCGTTCATTCCACGGTTTAAAAACCATTCCGCCAATACTCGTATTCAATCCATTCACACCATCTAATTGAAAAATATGATCCGTTTCAGAATAGGATTTAAAAATTTGAAACATTTGATTGGAATATAATTGGGTTTGCTGCAACGTTGCATTGGGTGCCGCCGTCAGCACACTAATAATGATTCCTTGATCTTCCTGTGGCGCTAATTCACGCTTAGAAGTAGCATACAAAAAATAAATACTGCTTAAGATAATGAGTGCAAATACCAGTGTAACAGAAACATTATTTAATGATCGTTCCAAAATTTTTTCATAATAATCACGCAATTGTTCAAATTTATCATCAATAAAACCAACAAAACCTCTCGAGGAGCCTTTGATAGGTGGTTTTAATGACAGTGAACACATCATGGGCGAAAGCGTTAATGCAATAATCGCAGAAATCGCGACTGCTCCGGCTAACGTAAATGCAAACTCGGTAAAAAGCGCGCCCGTTAGTCCTCCCATAAAACCGATAGGGACATAAACGGCAATTAAAACGACGGATATCGAGATAATCGGAATAGCAAGCTCTCGTGCACCCTGGATAGCGGATTCAAAAACGGATTGACCCTGTTCAATATGTCGATAAATATTTTCGACAATAATAATCGCATCATCCACCACTAAACCGATTGCTAAAACTAAAGCTAACAAGGTCAATAAATTGATTGTATAGCCCAGCAACAACATAATAAAAAAGGCCCCGATTAAGGACAACGGCATCGCAATAACCGGTATAATGACCGAACGAACAGAGCCTAAAAATAAAAAAATAACGAGCGTCACAATCACGAGCGCTTCGACTAAACTGGTCATTACTTCACGAATAGCACTATTGATGTAACGACTTTCATCATAAACAATTTTTCCATTTAAACCTTGCGGCAACTGAGCAAAAATGTCCGGTATCGCTTTTCGTATATTTTTGATGACAGAAAGTACATTGGCCGTGGGTGCGATTTTAATACCAATATAAACAGCGGGTTTATTGTCAAACTTTACGGCTGTATCATAGCTTTGTGAACCTAAAGTCACTTTACCAACATCTTTTAAACGGATAATGGCACCATTGTGTGCTTTGATAATTAAGTTTTGAAATTGTTCTAAATGAGTTAAACCGGTGCTTATCGTCAAATCAACCGTAACCATACCTCCTTTTGTACGTCCTACTGCAGCAATAAAATTGTTATCCGATAACGCGTGAGCAACCTCATCAGCCCCCAAACCGTAAGAAGCTAATTTAGCAGGATCCAACCACGCCCGGAGTGAAAATAAATGTTGGCCCACAATTTCAGCTTGTTGTACGCCGTGGATAGCCTGTAACTGAGATTGTACCACACGCGTCAAATAATCGGTAATTTGATTGCTTGCTAACTTCGGGCTGTAAAACCCGATATACATCGAATTGATTGTTTCACCAATGGCAATACTTAATGTGGGTTGCTGAGCTTGTTGAGGTAACTGATTAATAACAGCATTCACTTTGGTATTAATTTCAGTGAGCGCTTTATTGGGATCATAATTTAATAACAAATGAGCGCTTATTTCACTACTTCCTTGCGTACTGCTGGATGTTAAATAATCAATTCCTTGAGCTTGAGCGATTGAATTTTCTAAAGGTGTCGTAATAAATCCTGCAATTAAAGCCGGATCAGCACCGGTATAAACAGTCGAAACCGTTATCACCGCATTTTCCGTATACGGATATTGCCGAATTTGCAACAGCGTTAACGAACGAATCCCGAGCACTAAAATGAATAAGCTAATCACCGTCGCCAATACAGGTCGTTGAATAAAAATATCCGTAAAATGCATAAAAAAGCCGTTATCCTTAACTCGAAATTGTAATTGAATGAAAGCTACCGAATCGTTCTCCTGGTTTATTGATCCCTAACCATCGGTGCTTTATTATTATGGGGTACAACGGCGTTATTAATGACCACGAGGCTACCGTTCTTTAATTTAAGTTGTCCACTGGTCACCACCATTTCCTCTGCGTTTAATCCATCGAGAATAGCCACTTGATCGCCCCGCTTTTCGCCGGTTGTCACAAGTGTTTGTAGAACGCTCAGCTGTGTTTTTCCATTTTTATCTTTCCCTTTTTGTTGAACAATGTAAACCATTTCCCCATAGGGATTGAAACTAATGGCGGTCTGAGGCAACGTTAAATAACGTTTGAGTAAACCGGTCTGTATTTCAGCAGAAACAAACATACCCGGGTATAATCTCAACTGTGGATTCGCAATCGTGGCTTCCACCTTCACGTTTCGTGTATTGACATCGACAATAGGGTTAACCGTCGTCACCTTTCCAGTAAATACTTTATCGGGGTAAGTATCTGTTTTTAGGTTCACTCTCGCGCCCTGATGTAATTGGGCTAACTTTTGTTGTGGAATAAAAAAATCAGCGTATAAAGGGTCTAACGCTTGCAAAGTGACTACTTTATCGCCAGGATTAAGATATTGACCCGCGTTCACCGTTGAAACACCTAAACGGCCACTAAAAGGTGCTTTTAACGTTTTTTTCGCAACAATGGCTTTTTGTTGAGCGACCTGTGCCATTAAATTTTTTAAATTTTGCTCATCCGTATCCAACACCGCTTTACTAATGGCTTTCACAGCAAATTGTGCGCTATCACGATGATACGTAATTTCAGCTAATTTCGCTTGTGCTTCTAACGAATGTAACAACGCTACTTCCGAATCGGCGTTCAGTTGAACTAAACGATCACCTTCGTTGACTTCTGAACCCGGTTTCAAATAAACCTGACGAACTAATCCCGCTAATTCCGTTGTGACATCAACACCATCGACAGCTCGCAAACTACCATAGGCCAAAATCGTCGGTTGCCATGCTGAAAAGTGGACCCGCTGGGCAGACACCGTAACGATAGGTGATCTATTTTCTCGCATGACATGCTGAATAATAAGATATTTAACCGTTTGATAACCAAAAATCAGCATGAAAAACACACTGACACCGATGAGCATCGTGATCATCGGTCGATTAAAATGCTTTTTTAATCTACGCACATTGACAATCCTTGACTAAAACAAACAATTTGAAGTCCACCACCCACCTCCTAATGCTTGAAATAAAGCGGCAGTATCCATATATCGACTCGCTTGCGCTTGTATCAAACGAATACGGACTTGCTGATATTGGCGCTGTGCATCTAATAAAGAAAGATAACTCACCCCCCCTAAATAGAATTGTTGTTTTACTAAATTCAAATGAGCATTTGCTGCTAACTCCGCTTGTTTTTGGACACGTAGCGTTCGTGCATCGGCTTCTATTGCACGCAAGGTATCCGCTACATTTTTAAACGCTTTTAAGACCGCCTCTTGATAGGTTGCCGCCGCTGCATCATAAGCCGCGATAGCAGCGCGTCGTTCAGCTAACAAAGCGCCCCCTCGAAATATCGGTTGGAATAATCCACCTCCAATATTCCATAACTGACCGCCAGAAGAAAATATCCGACCGCCCACCGTATTCGATTTTCCCCATGAACCACTCAATGCAATCTGTGGATATAAATTAGCCGTTGCAACGCCGACTTGAGCATTCGCCGCTTCCCATAACGCTTCTGCAGCACGTATATCCGGTCTTTGTCTCACTAAAGCAGAAGGAATACTTAAAGGTAACGTCGTTGGCAAATGCAGTTCTTTTAGGTCCAAACGAGGAATAACACCTTGTTGGCTAGGAAAAGCGCCCACCAAAATAGCGAGTAAATGGCGTGCTTGTTCCCAGTTTTTTTTCAGGGGGGGGAATGTCGCTCGCGTTTGTGCTAACTGTGTTTGTTGTGCGAGCACTTCAATTTTCGAAACCCCGCCTAGACCAAATTGTTTTTTCATAATCGCCAACTGTTTTTCTTCTTCCTTTATGAGTTGTTGGGTTACATCCATTTGTCTACGTAATGATGCGACCGTAATCGCTGCCGTTACAATGTTCGAGGTTAAGCTCAAATAGGCGGCACGAAGCTCAAAATAGTGATAGTCGACTTGGGATCGTAACCCTTGTATTTGCCTTCGTATTCCTCCAAAAAAATCAAGTAAATAACTCGCGTTAACGGATGCATTAAATAAATTAAATATCGCTTGAGAGATCCCGCTGGTTGTTACGGCATTGCTCGCAACGGTAGAAGGGCTAAAAAATCCTATATTGGAACCCCGCTGGGCAGTCAGTTGCGCTGAAACACTCGGAAATAAACCATTACCGATCCCTGCACTTAAATTTTCTTGTGCTTCACGTAACGTCGCTTTCGCCGCCATTAAATTGGGGCTCTTCGCAATACCCTGGCAAATCAGTTTATTCATTTTTGGCGAGTGAAATAAACGCCACCATTCTGCTGAAAAGGTTTTGCATTGAACAAACGTTTGTGATGCCCCCCCCTGTCCTGGCGCACTGACCGTTCGACAAGGCCAAGGAGGGTTAGTGTAATGATTGACCTTCGGTGGTTGAGGTGTTTCAAAGTCAGGTCCCACCAGGCAAGCACTGAGGCTCCCCAACATCATGGCAATCATAGCAATTTGATAACAACTCCTATAGTAAACCCACATCACATTTGTCCATTTTTTCTCTGTTTATCGCGCATATTTAAGAGGTGTACCTTCTATCATAGACGATATTTCTAGAACTTTAGGGGAATTAAACGAAATCTTATCCCATGAGAACCTCGTTTCATTGATAAAAACTTATCGCTATTTTCACAACAAACTATACTTAATTTAAATTTAAGCAAGGGAATCTCATTTATTCCATGAACGCATTCAAAACAAACCGTAAGATTTCCCTTATTGGAGTTGGAGCTTCATTTATGGTCAAAAAGCAAAAAAGGATTGGCTCAGAAAAAAAACATAAACGTGCGTTACTTTACTTAGTCATCGGTGCCGTTGCCATCGGTTTCGCACCTATTTTTGTCCGTTTAAGTGAAGTGGATCCCATTGCAACAGGCTTTTGGCGGGTGGCTATCGCTTTTCCCATTTTAACATTACTGTCACTCGGCCAAGGTTACACACGCCCAGATGATCGCCACAAACCGATTTTAAAAGATTATCTTTGGCTGTTATTGTGTGGTGTTTTATTTGGAGGCGATTTATCCACTTGGCATCTTTCTATCCAATATACAACCATTGCAAATTCCTCACTCATTGTTAACTTTTCACCCATTCTTATTGCGCTTTGGGGATGGATCGTTTTAAAAAAACCTCCACAGAAAAAATTAATCGTTGGCTTATTATTAGCCTTACTGGGTATTGTCATACTGATTCAACCCACCGTACCGATGGATAAAACGATTCGTGTAGGGGACGGATTAGCTTTTATTACCGCTTTTTTCTATGCCGGTTACTTATTGGTTTTAAACCATGCTCGTAAAAAATTTACAGCGTTTACCAGCATGGCCATATCCACCTTTAGTAGTATGCTCACTTTACTTTTCATTAGTTGTATTACCCATGAACTCACTTTGCCTGAAACGCCCATGGCGTGGATTATTTTACTGGCTTTAGCGTTATTTGCACATGTGTTAGGGCAAGGCTTAATTGCGTATGCATTACCCTATTTACCCGTTACCTTTTCATCTATCGCTTTACTTATCCAGCCAATGGTTGCAGCAATAGCTGGCTTTTTCTTTTTTAAAGAAACACTCAATGTGATACAGATCATCGGCATCTTCATTGCTTTAGTGGGGATCTTCTTAGCAAAACAGGCGATTTAGACGCCAACCTCGTCAGAAAAAACCGCGACAAAAACGATTACTCCATTTTAAAAATAAACTTCATAACAAACTTTTACTCACTATTTCGTAGACATCGGGAGAAAGTTCAGACACTTTCATCAGATTTTCTAATTGCTCATGCATTTGGGATTGTCGCTGTGCATCAAAACGACGCCATTGTGTCAATGGTTTCACTAAACGTGCAGCTATTTGAGGATTAATAGGGTCAAGACGTTGTATTTGCTCGCTTAAAAATAAATAACCTGCACCTGAACGATCATGAAATTGAACGCGATTTTCAGAACAAAAAACACCAATCAGTGATCGAATTTTGTTTGGATTTTTCCAATCAAACGCAGGATGTTTGAGTAATTTTTTTACCCGCTGCAGTGCATCGGATAATGGCGCACGTGCCTGAAGTGCTAACCATTTGCACACCACTAAGCCATTCTGTGAATTTTTCTCGTAAAAATCATTTAAGAAATAATCACTTTGTGGACTATTGTGGTTCACCATTTCGCTTAAAGCGACCATTCTGTCTGTTAAATTATCGGCCTTTTTATAATGCTCCAGACAAAGATGATTTGTGTTAGGATCCTGCAACAGCATCAGATAGATTAAACTGATATTCGCTAAACGTCGACGGGCTACTGATTCTTTGTCAAAACAATAAGGTGCTAAATCATGACACCGTTGATAACAGGCTAAAAAATGGTCTTTTAGTTTCTGAGCACATTGAACCCGTAACCATTCTCTTCCTTCATGAATACCATCGATATCAATCATGGACATTTTTTCTGCGAACGACGTTTCGCTGGGCAAACTTAATATTTCGACCAATAAATCTTTACTCGCTTGTTTATTTTCCGCAAATAAAATTTTACACCCTTTAACGAGTTGATTAACCGCAGGATCATCGTGAGCCGCTGAAGATTGAATACGGCGTAATACAATTCGACTCGCCAATTCTTGTGCGGCATCCCAGCGATTAAAACCATCGGCATCGGTTTGCATTAAAAAGGCTAAATCATCGTCAGAATAATTCACTTTCAGTTTTACAGGTGCTGAAAAGTGTCGTAATAAAGAAGGAATAGGTTTCGATTTGACCTGAATAAATTGAAAAACATGCTCCGTTTCTCTTATTTTTAATGTACATTGCCTACCCCTGGGTTTGGCATCTCCTACCTGTTGTAATTCAATAGGTCGGCCGTCTTCAGGCTGTAACAAGGCCATCACAAAAGGAATATAGAAAGGCTTTTTAATGGGTTGACCCGGCGTCGCAGGGCATTGTTGTTTCACCCTCAAATGAAACGTTTTTTCCTCGTGTGAATAATCATAATCAACCTGCAATTCCGGTGTACCGGATTGTTGATACCAACGCCGAAATTGCTGTAGATCATAACCACTTCCTTTCTCAATGGATTGAACAAAATCTTCAATCGTCACGGCTTGCCCATCATGCGTCGTAAAATAATGATCCATCCCTTTTCGAAAACCCTCTGGCCCCACTAAGACTTTCATCATCCGAATAATTTCAGCACCTTTTTCATACACGGTCATCGTATAAAAATTATTGATCTCAATGTAAGATTCAGGTTGCACCGGGTGCGCTAAAGGGCCTCCGTCTTCAGCGAATTGCAGCGATCGTAATTGTCTGACGGTATGGATACGCTCCGTTGCAGGATTGCCTATTGACTCACTAAATTCCTGCTCGCGAAAAACCGTTAAGCCTTCTTTCAGACTCAGTTGAAACCAATCGCGGCAGGTTATGCGATTACCCGTCCAATTGTGAAAGTATTCATGGCCAACGACTTTCGTAACATAGTTGTAATCGGCATCCGTCGCTGAATTCGGATCCGCTAAAAGCGTTTGTGCATTAAAAATATTAAGGCCTTTATTCTCCATAGCCCCCATATTGAAATCATCAATGACAGCAATCATAAATAGTTTTAAATCATATTCACGTCCGTACGCTTCTTCATCCCAACGCATTGCTTTTTTTAGAGAATTCATCGCATGATAGCATTTATTTTTTTGGCCTTTTTCAGAAAAAATTTGTAAACAAATTTTTCGTTGTGATTGGGTCACAAATTGATCTTGTAAATATTCTAAATCCCCTGCAACTAAGGCAAATAAGTAGCTTGGTTTTTTGAAGGGATCTTCCCACGTGACCGAATGTAGATTATTTTTCAAATCGTGTTCTGCCATTTTATTTCCATTGGACAACAAAATAGGGTATTTTGACTTGTCAGCAATGATCGTTGTGGTATAGCGGGCTAATATATCAGGTCTATCTAAAAAGTAAGTTATACGTCGGAATCCTTCGGCTTCACATTGTGTACAAAAAATCCCTCGTGAAACATATAAGCCACTGAGCGCGGCATTTTCTTTCGGTTTAATTGTATTTTCAATCTCAAGGCTAAATTGTTCAGGGACATCGAAAATAATTAACGTATTTTCTTTCAGTTGATACTCATTTTCTGATAGACGTCGGCCATCCCGTTTAATCGCTATCAATTCACACTGTTCACCTTGTAAAATCAACGGTTCCTGCTTATTTTCTACTGTCGCTCGATGAAATGTTATCCGTGTATTAACGCGCGTTAATGCCTCATCCAGCCGAAACGTAAGTTCTACGTGCTTTATTAAAAAATGAGGTGGCGTGTAATCTTTAAGAAAAGTTGTTTTGATATCAGTCATTTTTCACCTATTATTTTATAAAAACTATAAACAAGCTTTGCCCACTGTACAAGCCTCCTATCCCTGTCGTTTTGGGTGGGGCCTGTTTTTGACCGTTCCCGTTCATAATACGCCACAGGATTAGCAATGACCGGTGGAAAATATAATATCAACGTGGTTTTCCATTTAAAGTCATTGAAATCGACTTTATTACTAAAATGAACTCAAGAACAACTTTATTGGATCATTTCATAAAATATAGCGTATAGTCAGCTCAAAACCTTTGTAAAAACAGGAGAATTTTACAGTGTCCATCCAGGTTATTATTAATGGTGCTCTCGGTCGAATGGGTCAAGTCACTGTTAAAACGATCCAACAAGAACCTCATTTTAATTTAATCGCAGAAACACAAACCACCCACGAATTAAAAAATGCCATGCTATCGAATAAAGTGGATATTGCTATAGACTTTACGCATGCGCGGGCTGTTTATAAAAATACGAAAAGTATTATACTCGCGGACGTACACCCTGTCATCGGAACCAGTGGTTTACATCCTCAACAAATTAAAGAATTGCAAACACTTTGTGCTGAAAAAAAACTAGGAGGAATTATTGCACCTAATTTTTGTATCGGTGCTTTGTTAATGATGCGACTTGCAGAACAAGCGGCACACTATTTTTCAGAATGTGAAATTATAGAAACGCATCATGAAAAAAAATTAGATGCGCCTTCCGCAACGGCGTTAAAAACGGCAGAATTACTGAGTGCCGCTCGAAAAACACAACCGAGTACAAAAAAAATTCACGAAACAATACCCCGTGCACGGGGTGCACTTAAGAATAAAATTCCAATACATGCCTTACGTTTACCTGGGTTTCTTGCTAAACAAGAGATTCTTTTTGGTCATCCTGGTGGAAACTTAACCATCTCGCATGAAACCATTGATCGTAATGCGTATATGCCTGGAGTACTATTGGCCTGTAAAAAAGTGATGGCATTGAAAAAACTAGTTTATGGCTTAGAAACTTTTTTATAAAAAGTTAATTTTATACAAAACCCAAACACGATGATCGATTTTAAATCCTTACATACTCAACTTTTGAAACTACTCAGCGGAAATCGGTTCGAGGTTTCTAAAAAAACAAGTCAACAGCTCGTCGATTATGTCTTATTACTGCATAAATGGAATCAAATTCATAATTTAACGAGCATACGTAATCCTTTGCAGATGCTTTCCAAACATATTATGGATAGCCTTGCTATTAGTCCCTATTTGCGAGGTCCTCATATTCTCGATGTGGGAACCGGGGCAGGCCTACCGGGCTTACCTTTAGCACTGACCCATCCCCACTATCATTTCACATTATTAGACAGTAATGGAAAAAAAACGCGCTTTTTAACCTACATTTTACAAACGCTCATGATATCTAACGTTGATATCATCTCACTACGCGTCGAAAAATATGACGTTAAAAAATGTTTTAATAGCATTGTCAGTCGTGCCTTTAGCCAACTCAATAATTTTTTACATAAAACGCAACATTTATGTTGTAAAGATGGTGTATTTTTAGCGATGAAAGGACGATATCCTATCGAAGAAATTAATAACCTTGACAATCAGTTTCAATTAATAGATACCCCCGCTTTACGTATCACAGGGCTTGATGAAAAAAGACACTTACTCATCATTGGTTTTAATCGCTCGTTATAAAATTTAGAACTTATTTTTTTATCCATTCCTTGTTAATTTCAAAAAGATTAACTATTCTAGTTATTTAAAAAATCGGATAGGATACCTTTTGTCTAAGGATAATAAAATGCTTGATAATACAGAAAATTTGCCTTTAATTGCACCAACGAATTCTTTCAATTTTTTTCAAAAATCAATTCAATCCGCTAAACAGATTACTTTTAAAACGGTTGCTATCGTTTCCGTCTCTTTAGTCAGTGTTGTCACGTATTATACCCCGGCCTACCAAGCAGGCGCTTCGGTTTCCAATGGATTAAAAGAAATTGCAGCCCTCAGTGGTATCGGAACTAATTTTATTTTTAATCTACAAGCTTATCGAGATTTTTTCGATCAGTTACCTCAATTGTTTAAGATGCCCTACCGACTTTCAGTCGCACTTTTTTTTTCCATGATGTGTGTTGCACCCAATCTATTAATGAACCTCGTCGATAAAGAGGGAAATTATAATGATACATCAACTATCTTATTACAAACTATTTCTGCTTTTTTTAATATTGGTGTTAATGTGATAGGATCCATAGAATTAATTAATTACATCACTTCTTTTCTAAAAAATAAAATCGATTTGCAAAAAGAAAAACTGATTGAAGAAATTAATTTTATGATTGAAAAAATTTCACGATCATCTACCCAACATCATGACAGTGAATTATTCGCTAACTCTCAAATTAATTTATGTCAAAAATTAAGCTATTATTTTTTAAATAGTACTATTGCTTTATTCAGTATTCCGCAATTGAGTGCTTATTTATTGATTAATTATTTTGGAATGCGCGATTTAGTAGAACAAAAATTATCTACTTCCCAATCTATCAGTTGTTTATTCGGTGTCTTCGCTGCACTAGGTAATGGAATACCCGGCGCAGGGTTTTCAATAAAAGGGGTAAATAGCATCAGTAAAAAGCTTATACGCTTTAAACGACCTTCTTTATTGACGGTATTGATGCTCATCCCCGCTTTATTTTCAGGTTTTACTACACACAAAGCCATGGCAGATAGTTTAAAAAAAATGGACTATTCGGGAGACATTGCTGAAGCATTAAAATGGATAGCCAATCTCGGCGCGGCATTGATTTATAATTTACCTCAAATGCTTGCTTTAACAAATGTGGATACGCCTCAATTAAGTCCTGAACTTACTGTTCTTAAGCAAACACTCGAAGATCATGTTCAACATTTAGATACGTCCACGTTAGAGGATTTTAAAACTAACTTATCAAGCAAACTTAGTCATTTTTTTAACACGTCTATTGAAGAAAATAACTTATCCGATCATTTGTCATTGCACACGGATAGTATTGATTTAAAACTTTAAACTTGTCATAAAAAATTCTAAGAAGTTTTGGATAATTTTAGACGTCAATGAATACTATCCGTTCAGAAAACGAGCGTTAAAAAATAAGGTGTTTTCCAAATGCTTACAAATTCCTAACTTTGCAAACTTAATAACCTACTAAAAACCACGATAGTTTACGTAGATTAAATCTCAGTCTGGTAATTCTGGTACACAATTTTCTAGCAATACTTTCGGTGTATTTCAGATGTAAACCTCCCAAACTTCCCCCAGTTTTTAAATAGAGTAGTTTTTGTTTAGGGATTGAAAATAGTATAGGGGTGTTTGATTATTTAAAGCTTCATGGGGTCTTTCCTCGTTGTAATGTTTAAGCCAGTTATCAGTTATGTTCTGTATTTCTTGTATATTTCGAAATAAATACCTATCTAAAACAGCTTCACGATAAGTTCGGTTAAATCTTTCGATAAATGCATTCTGTGCGGGTTTTCCAGGTTGGATATATTGAATTTCAATCCCCTGTATTTTCGCCCATTGCTGGAAGTGACGTGAAATATTTTCTGGGCCGTTATCCACTCGAATACGCTGAGGGTAGCCCTATTTCATGGCGAGTTGATCCAACCATCGGGTAATCCGCTTGGAAGGTAAACCATAAGCCACTAATATTCCTAATCCACCGCGATGATAATCATCAATGATATTTGCTGTACGAATGCGTCGCCCATTGACTAAAGCGTCGCTCATGTCGTCTAACGACCAGCATTGATTGATACCCTCAGGTTGCTGTAATTTAATAGCGGTTCGAGGGGGTCGTCCAGTTTATAAAAATATTGTTTTTTCAATTACTTATGATTTAAGTGTGCGACTGAAAATCTTTGTGTCGGTGGTTCGATTCCACCTTCGGCCACCAGATCAAGCACACTTACACCCTTTCAAACCATCACTTCTTTGTTTATTTGCATACTAAACTCTAGCTCAACTAGCACAAAAAGTTGATGTGGACGTATTATTTATTTGCATGAAAAAGTTGTTCTTAATCAATTAGCGCTCTTAAGAAGAATTTCTATTTATAATTAATTGGAACGACTTTGCTGTTTTAATGTATTTTAATAACTGATAAAAAGCACAAACGCAGAATGCCATCATCAATATGAAACAAAAGCTGTAATTTGCAGAAAAAATACTACTCAATATTAACGCTATCAACCAACCTGCTGACGTAAATGATAAAGTAAGTCCTATTATTTGTCCTTGAGCACTTTGATCTGTTGCATTTGAAATTAATACCAATATCGTATTGGAAGATATCCCAACTCCTATTGCTATCATGATGCAAGCATAATAAAAAGTATGGTAATTTTTAGCCATAATCAAAATTGAGGCGGACAATATTATCGAAACTAGTCCAACTATAATTAAATAGTTTGAACTTAAGTACTGCATTGCTACTCGTATGAGTATCGTGAATGTAAGTGCAAAGGTAAACGCCATAACTAAGAAAAAAAAACTAATTGCAACAGGAGGGGGTATGAATACATTGACAAAGTATGCAGAAGCTGACTGAAAATAAATTCCCCATGCCACTTGTATACAAAAGAGTATGCTAATCATCGATCTAAGCTGCCTTGACTTAATCGCAATTAAGCAAGCTTGAATAAAATTCGAAACTATCTTTTTCTGATTATTCCTTCTTTGTGTTTTGGGGATTTTCAGAAAACATAAAATAAATATAAACCCAAAAAAAAGTATTAATGTGGACATATAAAATGGTAGGGATGGCTCCATCAAAAAAAATGGTTGTCTGATTCGATTTAAAATAGTAGAAGCTAAAGGGCCTAATATGAATCCTAGTGAAATCGCTAGCGAAACATAGCTCATGTTGATTGCTTTTTCTTTATTATTGCTGAGATCTGCCATGCAGGCTTGAGCAACTGCTTCATTTCCGTCCATAATTCCCATCAACACTCGTCCAATTAGAAACAATATAATGTTGTGTGTTTTAACTCCTATAGCAGAAAAAAGACAAGCTATTGCGACTCCGAGCAAGCCAATCAGTAAAACCATTTTTCTACCGATCAAATCTGATAGGGCTCCTAGGATTAATGCACCCATACAAACAAATATAGTGGGCAAACTAATTGCCAAATTATAATAAAAATGTCTTAAGAGCAAAGAGGTCTGTATTTTAAGAAATGATTTTTCTGGATTCAATAAAAGATCAGCTAATGAAGGCATGATGCAGCCAATGCAAAAAGAGTCAATGAAAAGTACAAGGCATAGTGAAAACTTTGTTAAGATATATTTTCTATTAATGCTATCTATTGACTTTCTGATTAAAGTCGCAGCTCTTATCATGTTTGTAAAATTTTATTTGTATTGGTCAGAATCAGATAAGTCTTGGATATCGTTTGCATAAATTCCATCTGTTGCTTAGATCAAGTCAAAGAAAGTTTTGATCCTATAATCTTTGGTTAAATCAGATTCAGAAACCAACAGTTAAGGTGTATATAATATTGAACAAAGCTTTTTCATAAGTTTTATTAAGATTTTAGATTATTTTGTAAGTAACCGTTGAAATCTGAAGCTTTTAAATTTGAGAGTGTTCACCAAACTGTGTCATTAATAATTTATCGTAACTGTAAATTTAGCCTGCCATCAAAAAATATCTGCAGTTGAGAAGCAATTAAAGCCCAATTATGCAGGGGCTGGCACCACTTTTCTAGTATTTTTTGACAGGCACAGTAAATTAATTTAAGTAAGGCATTTTCACTGGTAAAAGCCCCTTTATTTTTTGTATATTTGCGTACTTGCCGGTGAAACCCTTCAATAATGTTGGTTGTGTAGATAATACGCCTTAATTCTTCAGGATACTTAAAATACTGGGAAAGCTTATCCCATTGAGTTTGCCAAGACTTAATCACAGCAGGATATTTTTTACCCCATTTTTCATCGAGTTCTAATAGGTGATGCTCGGCTAAGTCCTTGGAACTCGCACGATAAACCAATTTTAAATCAGCCATAAAGGATTTTTGATCTTTGCTGGTCACATACTTTAATGAATGACGGATTTGATGAATCACACAAAGCTGAATTTCTGTCTGGGGGAAAACCTCAGCAATGGCTTCGGGAAAACCTTTTAATCCATCGATGCTGGCAATGAGAATATCCTCAACTCCCCGAGCACGTAAATCATTTAAGACACTTAACCAGAAACGAGAACCTTCATTTTCAGAAAGATACAGCCCTAAAATTTCTTTACGACCCTGGTTGTTAACCCCTAAAACCGAATAAAAAGCACGGCTACTGACTTTACCTTCAATACGTACCTTAAAATGCATGGCATCGAGAAATACGATCGGGTACACAGATTCTAGCGGTCTATTTCGCCATTCCGTTATAACCGGCATTAACTTATCGCTTATCAGGCTTATTTTAGCCGCTGAAACCTCAAGACCATACATATCCGCCAGATGGTCTTGGATCGCCTCATAGCTCATCCCAAGTGCATACAGCGATAGTATTTTGTTATCCAAGGATTCGTTTAAAACCGTTTGACGTTTTTTTACCATTTGCGGTTCAAACGTTCCTAGACGGTCTCGGGGTGTTTCCAGCTCAAAACTTTCTGTCTCCGTTTTTAATACTTTACTTGTTTTTCCATTGCGTCGGTTCGATAACTCAGGCGTTTTCGATTCTGATAATAAATGGGATTCTAATTCACCTTCTAACGACGCTTCGATAATTTGTTTTATTAACGGCGTTAATATTCCGTCTTTTCCTGTTAACGATTCTCCTGATTTTAGTCGGGCTATCGCTTCAGCTTCAAATTCTTTACTCAGTATCGCTTGTTTCATGTCAACTCCTAAAATTCTTAATTTAGTTTAGCGTTGACACAGTTCCTTGAATACTCCCTTAAATTTTCCTTAAGTGAAAAATGATCTTGATAAAGTTTATATATTTTTTTAATCGAAATGTTGTTTGGTAGATTGGGTTCGAATCTAGGTGACACAGGCGACATGCTTGTATCGAAAATACTAATGAACCTATCGGCGCTAATGTAACCATAAGATTCAACATGCAATACATTAATTTGTAGTTTATAATCGACGGTATTTAATATTAATTTATTATCTATTATTTCAATAAAGCCTGGGGGTTTGGTTGAGGTTTTTGGCAATGCTATAGACTCAAGTAGTATAACTTGATACTCTTTAAATCTTACAATAACGCTAATTTCATCGTTACAGGCACGAATAAGTCTATCAATAAAAATTGCACTTTCATCAAGATTCAAATAGAAGTGTTTTGTTTTTGGTTTCGGATAGTACTTTCCATTAGTTTGAAAAATTATTTTTCTATTTTTACTTTCTAGTGCTGCTTGAAATCGATCGGCATTATCTCTCATATAATAGCGAAAATCATCAATCATAGAAGATTTTGTCGCATAAGATTGAAGTTTGCGTTTATCTGAGAAAATAATATCACCACTATCCCAGTGTTCAGTTAATTTATGCATGGTTACTGTATAGGTTTCACTTTCTAAAAGAATATTCCAAAATGATGAATCTCCCGTTCTAATTTCCGGCAGTGCCGAAGGGTGAATATTAACCGCTAAAATCTTAGCTTGTTGAATATGCTCATTGGGTATTTTCTCACTAAATACACAGGAGACTATAAAATCCGGTTGAAACGCGTTTATGGTGCCCCATAAAGTGGGATCTTTGATATCCGAGAATAAATATAATTTATCTTTAAATTTATGTTTATAGAGTTGTTTAAAAGGTGAATTACAGGGCGAAAGAATTAGTATTTCCCTTTTTTTTCTGATTTTACATGCAAATTCAAAACCTGCTGAGTAAGACGAATAAATGATATATTTATACATATTCCCTTTCTCTCTTTCTCATCATTCAGTATTAAATTGAGAAGTTAATTCCATATATTTAAGATTAAGATTCTGTTTAATGACTTTAAACCAGGTAAATATTACCATAAATATTACCATGATTTTATTTTCTATCTAAGTCATTCAATCAATAGTTGTTCATGATGTTATTTGTATTCTATTTATATTTTTGAATCGTGATATTAAGATTGCAAAGTTTATGTCAGATATGTAATAATAGTTCTTCATGGGTGTTAAAAGTCATGTTGCTATCAATAATTAGATTAAGGATATATACAAATTGTGTAATTAAAAATCCTAATAAGACTGTTTTCTAAGTACGCATTTTAATCTCAAGGAATAGAGAAATCATGGATAAGCACTTATTAAACATCAATAAACTTTTAGAACTTTTGCTTGAGCATGAAAAATACACAAAGCAAACCATTAGTTTAGTTCCGAGCGAAAATGTTCTTTCGCCACTAGCTCGTATACCTTACCTTTTGGACAATCAATCGCGTTACTTTCTTGATGATTTACGACTATTTGGTAAATGGGTTTTCCCCAGCGGTCAACATTTAGCTAGCATCGAACAAACTATCTTGAAACCTCTACTTATCGAATTAGCTAAAGCAAAATATATAAATGTTCGACCCATTTCAGGTATTAATTGTATGACGGTAACACTTGCTGCTTTAACCAAACGAGGAGATTCAATTCTTACTGTTCCATTGACTTGCGGTGGACATCCAAGTAGTAGTGTAGTTGCAGAAAGGCTTGCTCTAAAAGTAAATGATATTCCAATGTCTAACTGCCATGAAATAAACTACATTGCATTTGAAGATATATTGAAAAAAGTTAAACCTTCGTTAGTTTATATCGATCAAGCTACTTTCTTATTTCCAATTTCTGTAAAAAAAATGCGTGAAATTATTGATATAGTTTCACCATCAACCATCATTCACTATGATTCTAGTCATATTAATGGACTTATTTTCGGTGGTGTATGTAATAACCCTCTTGATGAGGGCGCACATTGCTTTGGCGGTTCAACCCATAAGACCTTCCCTGGCCCTCATAAAGGTTTTTTGGCCACGAACGATCCTATACTTTCAAAAAAAATTGAGTCGGCAACGGATCACTTCGTCAGTCATCATCATGCGGCAAGTGTCATTTCGTTAGCTATTACGCTGATTGAATTTAAATTTTGCAAAGGAAAAAAATATGCAGAAAACATTGTCATTAATACTCGCTATATGGGAGAGTTATTAAATAAATTTGGCTATCATGTAGTAAAGCATGGTAAAAAATATACAGAATGCCATCAACTATGGGTGGCTTTTGAAAGTGAGAAAGAAGCTTGCATTTTATTTAGCAAGCTTTGTGAAGCAGGTTTGTATCTAAATTATTTTCAAGAATTACCAGGCATTCATTCTCCAGGTTTCCGATTATCATTATCTGAATTTACGCGTTATGGGGCATCAATGAATGATGTTGAGGAGCTTTGCCAAGCATTTATTGCTATTGATAATGAGGCACTTGATGTGGGTAAATCAAAAATAAGGAAAATCAGACAACTTAGGAATCAACCCAATTTCTGTTTTAAATTTGAATCTTTACCTAATGGGCAAATAAGCGAATTTTTAAGAACATATATTAATGCTACTTCAGCCGAAGCTTTTATTTATGATATCTGCTGAAGCATTAAATTTGATCAATCAGTTTGACTTAGAAAATTTCAAATTAGCCAAACGTATAAAAGCTAGTTTAAATTTATCATTAAGGCAATATTTAAAAAACCTAATCCCTTCGCCTAATAAAAAAAACAATCGTTATTTTTCATATCTTCAAAAAGCAATTGCCATTTATCTGCATCAGCATGCACAAACTAACATTGATAATCAATGTGCTTTATTAGAAAAAACGCCCGTAATACAGCAAGCCGATCATGCGAGTCTACTTTTAGATTCAGAGACATTTTTAAATAATTTTATGTATGCGATTGCTTGCCAAGAAAATGACATTGACAAAATGTTTACATCGCAATGTACAACCGTAAGTTGTTTGTCGAAACGTAATCCTATTCAAGGCCCTACTTTTTTACGTACTATGAGCTCTCTTTTTTCTATACTTCCATTTTCAAAGCGCACGCTTAAAAACTCAAATTTTTGCTGTCTTCCAAAACCAACTAAAGTTCAGATTAAATTAATTTCAGGTGAACAACTATTCGCAAAATCTTCTCTGTTAAATAGCATAAATGACAGAAATTATCCAAGTCCTTCTTTTGGCTATCATCAAAGTAATAAAATATTATGGGATTTATTAAAGATACCCGGAAAAGTAGAACGGATAGCCTTTGACGAAAGTATGGTTTCCCGTTTGACAGAAATTCATTTGAGGGATACTTATAGCCCTGTTTATACCTTACTTTTTGATCCCAACGTAAGAGACGCATTTATAGATGTAAAACGTAGTTTTGTTAACTCAAATGAAAATAAGGTTATCAATAAATCAACACCAGATTTTTTTTGGTACAGAAAAAATACGCGTCTTTATCCATTAAAGCTCGTTGGGTTTGGTAATAATGCAAAATATCATATTGAGGACATAGATATTCCACTTCCGTTTGTTTTCTCGGTTGAATCATTAACAAACGCACTAAGAAATGAAGATATTTTTGCCGATAAATTTTTGGCCTATTTAATGCGTTGTTTGCTTCCTGGAGTAGTAGCAGTAGGAGGCACTTCACAACAAGATTATGTAGATCATTATCAAAAAATAATTGCCCTAACCAATACAAGAGCTCCTTTTTTATCATCTGCGGATTTAGCAGTAATTATAGACGATAAATTGAGTCAATTAGGTGGTAGTCCGTTGCTAGAAATGAATATAGAACAAAAAAATCTTATTGCCTATTTAAATGAAAAAACTGATTTAGATGCGTTTGCAACTCAATTTCTTGACTTACCTTTGTCAGAAACAATTGGTACATTGCATTGTTCGCGTTACATAATTGATTGTAAACCGAAAGAGATAAGGAAAAATGAATATTTTAGGAATAAATAGCTTCTTTGAACATCCCGCTGTTGCTTTAATCGCAAATGGGAAGTTGCTATTTGCAATGGAAGACGAACGCTTAACTCGGATTAAACATGGCAGAAAATACAGTCCATATCAAACCTATGTGCCATTTCAAGCAATATATTCTGCCTTAAACTCTCAAAACATGACCTTTAAAGATATTCATGAGATTGCCTACTCGTATGATAGATGGGCTCATTTGAAAAGTCTATGGGGTTGTTTAATTAACCGCAGACGCTCCTCACTCAAACAGGAGATTTCAGCATTTCGAACTGCATCGAATGTATTTCCATCGATAAAAAGTGGCTTTGAAATACCACATCGCACAAAACAGATTATGTCCCCTAAGTATTTATTAAATGTGCGTTACAAAGAATGGGATCACCATTTGTCACACGCTGCATCCGCATTTTTTTGTTCAGGTTTTTCTGAATCACTCGTGATTGTTTCAGATGGTAGTGGCGAAAATGCGACTACATCCATCTATTTAGGAAAAGAGGGTTATTTAAAAAAAATAGCGTCAACAATTTTGCCACACTCGTTGGGATTTTTTTATTCATGTATGACACAACACTTGGGGTTTGAACCTTTCTCTGATGAATATAAAGTCATGGGAATGTCTGCTTATGGAAAAGATTTATATCGTCAACAAATGCAACAGCTTGTTTTAATAAAGCCTAATGGGTTATACGCTATTGATGCTAAGAAGCTGTTTAATTTAAGCTCATTTTTAGGTACTGAACGTAAATACAATTCTGTTTTGGATCAAAAGCATTTCGATATGGCACGATCGGCTCAAATCAGACTTGAAGAAATCCTAGAGCATATAATGCTGCATTTTATGAAAAAATATCACGCTGCCAATCTTTGTTTAGCGGGTGGAACATTTCTCAACATACTCGCTAATAGCCGCTTAGTAAGTAACCCTGTTGTGAAAAATTATTTTATTCAGCCCGCATCACATGACGCAGGGACAGCCATTGGAGCTGCGGCGTTAAGTTGGGTGCAATCAGGTGGTTGTCCACAGTTATCTTGGGAATCAATGTTTTTGGGCACTGAGTATTCAGATAATGAAATTGAAACATCGCTAAAACAAGCAAACTTATCCTATAAAAAACTTTCATTATCTGAGTCTATTCAGACGTTAGCCAAGTTACTCTCTAATGAGAAAATTGTTGCACTTCATCGGGGTAGAATGGAGTTTGGTCCTCGCGCGCTTGGCAATCGCAGTTTGTTAGCTTCCCCTCGATCAGAAAAAACTCGCACTAAACTAAATTCATTAAAAGTGAGAGAACAATTTAGACCTTTAGCACCTTTGGTGACCTCTGATTCTTTTGAAACCTATTTTGAAGGCTTACCCAATCGATATATGATGTTAATTGTAAAAGCTCGAGATATTGCAAAGGCTAAAATACCTGCTGTCGTGCATCATGATGGAACTGCAAGAGCACAAGTTATATATAAAGAACAGGATAGTTATCTTTATGACCTGCTTAAAGCATTTGAAGCATATTCGCAAGTACCTGTTTTGATCAACACGTCATTAAATGTTCGTGGAAAACCTATTGATGAAAGCCCTTACGATTCGCTTTCTTCATTCTTTATATCGGGAATTGATTATCTCATGATGGGTAGTTATTTGGTTAAAAATCCTGTTCATGCAACACAAAGTGCATCCTTAAAAAAGGTGTTTGAATATGAAATTTGAAATTAAAACAAATCAACATGGATGGAATCTTAGGACAAGTGTTCACATCAACTCTAGTTTTTATGATGTTGAAGGTTTTTTGAAAGGAAAATCGACTTTAAATTTTCCAGAGCGGGAATTTTTATCAGATGTTTTTCGTAAAAAATTACTTCATCTCCAATGTCATTTCGGGCTAGATACATTATCATTTTCTCGAATGGGAGCTGAGACTGTTGGGGTTGACTTATCATCAGAAGCAATAAATTATGCTAAAATCTTGTGTAAAAAGTCCAATATTAACTCTCAATTTATTATTGGAGACGTCCATCAGTTAAGTCAATATATAGCAGCAAATACATTTGATATTATCTATTCATCTTATGGTGTTATTTGCTGGTTATATGATTTGGATATCTGGGCAAAAGAAATTTTTAAAGTTTTAAAAAAAAACGGAGAATTTGTTTTAATTGAGTTTCACCCTATACTAGACTATGTCTACAATGGAAATATAAGCGGCAAACTGCAATACTTTTCAGACGGTCAAACAGTGTGTGAAGAGACAACCGGAACTTATACTGATCGTGAATCACCTATTAAATATTCTGAATATAGATGGAAACATAATCTTGCTGATGTGGTAAGTGCATTGCTGAACACTACCATGAAGCTTGAAAAGATGAAAGAATACCCCTACACACCATTTAAGCTGTTCGAGGATTTAGATATAAATAATAAATTTGGTTGGTCTAACTCATCAAATAAAAATCAATACCCATATTTATATGCTCTAAAATTTAGAAAATGAGTTCGTTGTGAATTATTATCTAAAAATTTTCAACAAATTGATTTCTGATTATGCTAATAAATTTTCAGGATATAATAAGAATCGTTTAACACCCCTCCTTTACAATCATCAAATGTCCATGGATTTTAATATTAATTTATATATTAAGCGTGAAGATACTATTGACAATATAGGATCAGGTAATAAATATCGAAAAATATCCTATATCATTGATGATGCCGTTTCTAAAAAATCAACCGTTTTGGTTACGACGGGTAGCGTGGCATCTAATCAGTGTAAAGCGGTTTCTTATTTTGCAGCCGCAAACCAACTGAAAGCTCATGTGGTTTATGGTGGTGATACTCAAAAGAAGCCTCACCATGCACAAGGGAATTATTTGCTAACGAGTTTGTTTAATCCTTCAGTAACATGGTTCGAAGAAAGTAAATGGGAAGATATCTCCAATAAGATGGATGAAATAGTCGATGCGCTTTTAGATAGAGGCGAGTCTGTTTATAGAATAAATTCAGGAGCTTCTGAATGGCCCGGTATAGTAGGCAGTATTGAGCTAGGTTTTGAACTTGCGGGTCAATGTTTTGAAAACAATATTGATGGTGAAGTGAATATTGTCCTTCCATTTGGCTCAGGTGGTACTTGTTTAGGACTACATGTCGCAGCAGATATTCTAGGCTTGTCTTGGAATATTTATGGCATGTGTATTGGTGATGAGCCCGATATAGGGATGAAACGATTAGAAAATATGAAGTTTGATCTATTAAAAAGAATACCTTTTCTTTCTAATAACATTCAAAATGTATTTCTTTTAAAACTTCCGTCTAATGGTAAATACGATGAGCCGAGCAAAATTGAGCTAGATGCAATGCAAAAAGCTTTGCAAAATTATGCTTTATTACTAGATACCAATTATATGATAAAAGCATATCTTGGTTTAAATTTTTTAACTTCATTAGATCAATCCACTAGAAAAAAAGTAACCATTCTGCTGCATACGGGTGGTTCAATAGGGATTTTTAATCTAAATAATAATATGATGAATTGGCATGCGAACCAATTCAAGGATTGGGTAGTTTGAATGTATGAATAGATAAATCTAAACGTTGACAGGGAGCATAAAGTTAATGGAGATTATTCAAGCGTCAAATGGGGTTTCGGGGTCTTTGATGAGTCTCTCATCTGATATTTATCAACTATTTTATACATTTAATAGTACGGAATTGCTTATGAACAATCTTGCTATTTATTTGAAAAAATTTGGTAGAAGCGGCATCATCAAAATGATTCATGATATAATGAATAATCCTAATGAGCTTAAAAGAATTGCTTCAGATTCCTATTTTCAAGGTAATGGTTTCTACAAAATTGTTCTTTTAAAGAATGAATATTTTACTTTACGGTTTCATATCTGGTTTCCAGATAACTCATCGCAAGAAAATCTACATAGCCATCGGTGGCATCTTGCCTCAACTATATTAAATGGTAATCTATATTATGAATTATGGAAAGACTCTGCTGTTTTTAACGCCATGGATTATGATGAATATCATTATAGAAATAAATACACTCAAACGACTCTAATTGGTAAAACCAAAATGGAACTTTACGAAAAAAAACATTATAAAACGGGTGATTACTATTATTTAGAGCCGGATGTGCTTCATCGTATTGTTCAAAATGCAAAAGAAATGGTCGCAACACTCATGTGTCATCCGTCAAAATCTCGTGACTGGTCAAGAAATATAGCGCTCAATGATAGAGCACCCGAAGTAATGCCTGAGAAATATATGTCTAATGATGAACTTAGAGGCGTTTTAAACAAATATTTAAATTTTATCGTTTGAGCAAACATGTGTGGCATTGTAGGGATACTTAGTAATTTAGACAAATCATTTCATATAAGCAATTTATTAAATAGCATGAGTGGAACCTTAACCCACAGAGGACCTGATGGCAGTGGTGTTTATTTGGATGATAACATTGCGATGGCTCACCGTAGATTAAGCATTATCGATCTTTCATCCAATGCAAATCAACCGTTTTCAAGTTATGATAAGTCACTCGTACTTATTTTCAATGGTGAAATTTACAATTATAGTAAAATTAAAAACTTAGTATATAACTATCCTTTCAAAAGCACTTCTGACGGAGAAATTATTTTACCCCTATATCAGAAATTTGGTCCCGATTTCATAAAACATTTAGAAGGAATGTTTGCATTTGCACTTTATGATAAAAAACAAAAACTATTATTTTTAGTGAGAGATCGGGTTGGTGAAAAACCTCTTTATTATACATGGTATAAAAATTGTTTATTTTTTTCTTCTGAACTTAAATCATTTTGGGAAATTACAGATTTTAGACCACCGTTATCAAAAATAGCAATTTTGAATTACTTAGCCTACACGCAATCACCCGCACCCTATTCTATGTATGAAAATATTTATAAGGTTATACCTGGACATTATTTAATAATTGATTGCAAAAATAAAGTCACGCAAAAAAATTACTGGAATATTGATTTTACAAACAAAACCAAAATTACAGCGTACGAGGCAACTGAACAGCTAGATACATTATTACGCGATACCATGAAGAAAACATTAGTAAGTGATGTTTCTATTGGTATTACCTTATCTGGAGGAATTGATTCATCTGTTTTATTGGGACATATGTCCGGTATCTATTCTGAAGCTATAAATAGCTTTACGCTGGGTTCTAATCATCAACCTAACTCAATAGACCCTGAGTTAGATCGGGCTAAAATTGTGGCAAAATTATATCAAACTCACGAACATTTCTGCGATTTTAAAGATATTTCCTTCAAAGATTTTCTAAAGGCTAATAGTTATTATGACGAGCCCGTAGGCATATTAGATACAGTTCATTCAATGTTCTTGAGTCAATATATAAGTCAATACCACAAAGTCGTAATAACAGGTAATGGGGCTGATGAGGTTTTCGGGGGTTATAAGTCATATAGCAATTTTCTTAGGAAAAATTTCTTGAAGCAATGTCTTATCCAAGCTTCTAGGAAATATGCAATAAAAAATATCCAATCTTTTTTTACCAAAACTGTGCTAAAGACAATTTCAAATTATAGCTTAAAGTTTTTGACCAATGATATGATTTTATTTTCTAATAATCCCTATTTAATTGAATATCTAGATGTATATTACAAGATGTCAAACTTTGATAATTTGCTTGATGGAAAGTTATTTTTTGAATTATTGGTTACATTAAATCATTGTGCTTCAATGTCAGACACATTAGGAATGACACATTCACTCGAGATAAGATCGCCTTTTTTGAACCATCATATTGTCGAGTTTGCAGCATCGTTACCGGTTTATTATAAGGTTAAATTTTTTTCACCTAGCAATAGAAATAAATATATTCTCAAACGTCTGGCATTAAAATATATGCCAAAAGAATTAATTTTTATAAAAAAATATGGCTGTGGTAGCTTTATTAATTATCACGGTAAATTTAAGACTTCGTGGAGAGCTGATATTGAACAAATCTTATTTCATTCAGCTGCGGGAATATATGAATTTTTCTCAAAAGAAAAAACAAGGTGTTTATGGATAAAATTTTTATCGGGCGTATTGTCTCCAAATGAAAAAATGCTTTTAAACAAGCTTATCATACTTTTTGCATGGTATAATTCTGTTTTTTTAAAAAGAAAAAGCTCTTTTCAGCTTGCTTCTAATCAAATTCAGCCCAATCTTCACTGAAGCAAATTCTACTGTTAGAATTAAATCCATCAAGTAATTTTATTGTTTTATCCTCAAGCGATATTAATTTACTTTCACTATTTTTTTTAAGATGTTCCTTTTTAAGCGTGCTAATTATTGGTAAATATTTACGATGCAAGGCCCATGAAAGGACCAGTTGGGAAATCGAACAGTGATTATCCCTAGCAATTTGTAAAAGATTTTTATCTTTAAATACTTTACCGTGTGCAAATGCACTGTGTGCCATTAATTCAATCTGATTATTATGGCAATATTGAACGAGCTTATCTTCATTCAAGTAAGGATGTACTTCAACCTGTAATGTATCTGGTAAAAGATAATCCGATTTAAGTTTCTCAAGATGTTTTATCGTGTAATTACTTAAACCCCATTTAATAATTTTTTTTTGATCTTTTAATTTTAGCATTTCCGGTATAGTCGTATGATGGTTAATACCTTTTGGTGCGTGAATAAATAAGTAGTCTAAATAATCAACTTTTAGTTCTCTTAAAATCAATTCAAAACAAGCACTAAATGAGTATTTTTCAATGAACGGCTTTGATACTTTTGAGGTAATCTGTATCGTTTCTCTCTTTTGCAGTTTCTTAAAAGCCCTTCCTAATAGAGTTAAGTTGTTGTATGCCTGAGCAGTATCAAATTTCCGATAGCCTAAATCATAGCTGTAATAAATTAGATTAATTAAAGATGTATTTGTTAAGCGCTCAGTACCGAAAATAACGTTCATTAGATATTTCAACAAGCTAATTATCGGTATTTAAGTTAGAAAAGAGTGGCTGCAACATTGAATTAATATTTTTTATTTTTATGGCATCATATTCTGTCACTGGATGCAATGGGGCAGCCCATCTTGGTCGATAGGTCATTGCTAAAACGCGTCTACTCATTTTAGTTTTGTTTGGACCCACTCCATGGAATACTTTTGTATTCAATATCACAAGATCTCCCGCTTTGCGGGTGACTTCAATATACCCTTTGGGCGGATGAACAAATTCAGTAGAAGGTCTTAGTGATTTATTTAGAGAATTGTGTGATCTTGGAAGCACCCATAGCGGGGCTTTATCTGGTGTGAGATCATCAAGGTAATAGAGTATTCGAATAGCAACTGGATTACTTGGTCTATAAAGGTTGTTAGAATAGGGATCGTAATCAGTATGCATAGGAATTCCAGGATACCCTGGTTTACAACTCGCATAGGTGCAACTTATACAAATAAGCGCATCACCCGTCCATTCTTTTAACGACTTAACGGCTACTCCTGAATGAATAAGCTCATGTATAGTAGGACAATTTTCAAACATCAGGTCATGAATCATAAAACGCGTGTCGTTCATCACTACATGCGAATATTGACTCAAGAATTTAACGGTATAAAATTTTTCGATTTTGGTTAATTCTTTTTTAATTTTTAGCAGAGTGTTTCTAGATAATTTATTAGAAGGAAGACAAAAGCCATCGATTTGAAACTTGTTAAGTAACTCGTTTTTTGTTGCAATTTCCATGCAATGCCTCTAAGAGTAAGTTTAAAACTTTCAGTGGTAGAATTAATCTTCTATAAGTCGCTTTATCAATATTTAAGTGATGAGAATTGATTTTAAAAAATTGATATTTTAAATAAGCTTTCCTGATTATAATAATATTGAACTAATTTTATGGGAAGATCTATCTGCTAAATTCAGTTTATCGAATTTTAGTATTAAAAAAATCCATGTCGAGTAAGAGAGGGCCATTACTGACCCTCCCTCCTCTCAGAACCGAACAGGCAAGTTACCCTGCATTCGGCTCAAGCAGTTTGCTTACTTACAGAGTCTTTTACGTTTCTTCCAGTAATACCGTAGTGCAGGGTTGTCTGGTGAGGCATTGCCTTTTACCAGCACATGTCGCTTGATCGAAATCCAGGATAATTTTAACAGGTAACGACCCGAAATCTTATCGTTGAACACCCATCGGTCTTTTCGTCCTGGTATTTGTCCCCAATAACGTGTGTATCGCCATCGCCAGTTTTTATTGGGATGACGTCTTAACACAAAACGCTTCTGCTTGATCCACATCCATTGATCAAGTGACGCGAATGTCTTTGTTGCTACACCGCTCCGAAAGTAATAACTCCAACCCCGTATTATAGGATTAAGGAAGCTAATTACTGATTGGATAGACCAAGCTTGCACACGTTTTAAAGCGTGTCTGACAAGATGACGAAAGTGTTGTATTGAAGACTTTGATGGCTTTGCTAGAAATATATTGTAAACCTCCCAAACTTCCCCCAGTTTTTAAATAGAGTAGTTTTTGTTTAGGGATTGAAAATAGTATAGGGGTGTTTGATTATTTAAAGCTTCATGGGGTCTTTCCTCGTTGTAATGTTTAAGCCAGTTATCAGTTATGTTCTGTATTTCTTGTATATTTCGAAATAAATACCTATCTAAAACAGCTTCACGATAAGTTCGGTTAAATCTTTCGATAAATGCATTCTGTGCGGGTTTTCCAGGTTGGATATATTGAATTTCAATCCCCTGTATTTTCGCCCATTGCTGGAAGTGACGTGAAATATTTTCTGGGCCGTTATCCACTCGAATACGCTGAGGGTAGCCCTATTTCATGGCGAGTTGATCCAACCATCGGGTAATCCGCTTGGAAGGTAAACCATAAGCCACTAATATTCCTAATCCACCGCGATGATAATCATCAATGATATTTGCTGTACGAATGCGTCGCCCATTGACTAAAGCGTCGCTCATGTCGTCTAACGACCAGCATTGATTGATACCCTCAGGTTGCTGTAATTTAATAGCGGTTCGAGGGGCTAAACGCTTTTTTGGTTTTATCTTTAAATTAAGCTTTAATTCACAGTAAATTCGATAAACTCGTTTATGATTAAAGGGATAATTTTTAAGCCGAATTAAATTAAATAATTTCCCAAATCCGTAGGTATTCAGCAGAATAATTTTTTAATAATGACTCAATCATTTGGTCACCTGATTTTTTCTTAGGTTTATAACGATAAGTTTTACGATCCATCGTGATAACACGACACGCTTGACTGATGCTCACGCTATAGTTAACTATCAACTCATCTACGATTTCACGCCGCTCAGATCCACGTGGTACTTTTTTCAAGCACTTCCTTAAGTAACTCATGATCCCTACTCAAGGTCGCATACATTTTTTTTAAACGGGTATTTTCATCTTCTAGCTGACGTAGGCGCTTCAATTCCGATAGCTCCATATCCCCGTATTTTGTTTGCCACGTATAAATTGTGCTTTCTCCAATTCCATATTTACGGGCTAATTCAACCGCTGGAACTCCCGCTCCATACTCTTTCAGCACGGTGATAATTTGTGATTCACTAAACTTTTTCTTCTTCATTTGTTAACTCTCCTGGTCAGTAATTTACCAAAAAACTCTATTTAATGGTTGGGGTATTTTACGGGAGGGTTACCAGTGGATTGCCATTCATCACGTAATTTTTTCTGTAAAGTTAAAGGATTACCTGAGAAATTTATAGATTTTTTCAGTTTTCCAGCAAGAGATAACAAATTTGAATGACTAGGTTTAGGCGGTAGATTTGAGGCAATTCCTGGATAAATTCACTTACTGCGCTGGCGTCCTATGTCAGCGCAGCGAAAAGTTAAGGAATCAAAAATCTTTATTGATTGGTAACATTATGCAGGAGGTATCTCATGCCTAATACCTCTACAGATAAAATACATTGTAAAATGGTACCAACTGTATCAAATCAATTTTTTCAAGTGGAGGATTACATAGAACGACAAACACTACTATTAGAATTCCCTCAAAAAGGCCAAAGCACAAGCTTGCATCACGCTCAGTGATGATTTTCTGGATTATGATACTAACATTATCCATTACTACTTATGGGCCTTAAGTGATAGTTTAGAATTAACTACTACTATGCTCGAAAATTTAATTGATGATTTTGTAGAAATCAAAAAAATGTATCTTATAAATTATTTAAATAGCGTTTAAATTTTTAATGAGAAAAATAAATTTAAAAATTATTTACTAGACTGACAAACAAAATAACAGATATAATATTATCTGTTTTGGGCAAGTAGATAACAATAAGGAACTACCATGTCTTTTGTTGACACTGAATGTGAAATTAAAACCAAGACAAAAACTGAAAACGAAACAGGCTCCCACCCAGTGAGAGTGATGCCGCCTGGAAGAGTATTTTGGACCCTTACTTCCAACACGCCATGGCGTTTTTGTATCCACATTTACATGAAAAAATTGATTGGTCTTTTGGTTACCACGCCTTAGAGAATGAGTTGCAAGCAATTACTGCTAAAGCTGCCGTTGGTAAGCAACTAGTTGATAAATTAATGCAAGTTCATTCTTGTATGGGCCAGAGTTTAGTTCATCTGGAAATTCAAGGATCTCGTCAAGCCGATTTCCCTGAACGAGTCTATGACTACTACAGTCGACTCCGTTTACATTACAAACAGCCGATTATCGTATTAGTGATTTTGACTGATGATAATTCAAAATGGAGACCAGAACACTATCGAAACACAATGTGGGATCAACTCATCGTTGATTTTCGCTTTTATCCAGTGAAACTGCTCGATTATCGTAACAAAAAACAGCTGTTAATAGAGAGTAAGAATCCCGTTGCCTGGATGATATTAGTGCAACTAGCAGCAACAGAAACCCATCAGAATCCTGATAAACGCTTCCATCAAAAAAATAGATTGATGTGTCTTCTCTATGATCGAAGTTATCCGCGTAAGGCGATTATTGAGCTGTATACCTTTAGTGACCGAATTCTTCCTTTGCCGGAAGCCCTAGAAATTAGTTATAATGAGCAAATTAAGCAATTTGAAGAGGAATACAATATGCGCTATGTGACCAGCATTGAACGTCAAGGCATCAAACAAGGAATGCAGCAAGGAGAGTGTGTCATGCTGCAACGTCAATTGCAACGTAAATTTAAGCAGATACCGCAACGCTATCTGGATAAACTACAACAAGCTGATTCTGAAGCTTTACTCCGATGGAGTGAAACCATTTTAGAAGCTAGAAGCTTAGCTGATGTCTTTGAAGAGTAATGCTCACGTTAGCTTATTTGGTATCAAAATAAATCTCTGCTATCTCTACAAATCGTTTCGAGTTAGTGCTACGCTTTAATTGGATAACAATTGGAATAATCGATTGAATATAAGTCCGTAGTTTTTCTTCAGTCGAATTTGAACCGGCTTGTTGCATCATAAATACGAGTTGATCAAAACAACCTGCCGGTGTGTCAGCATGCACCGTACTGATGCTTTCCGGATGGCCACTGTTTGCTGCTCTCAGAAATGACCATGCTTCCGCACCGTGCAATTCAGATGCAGTATCCTATCGGCTCTTGACTTCGTCTAAATTTCGACGAAGTTCTAGATCAGATCGTTCACCTTGGGGATTTCCTAAACATTTTTTTGTAGCAATTCCGATAGCTGCACGCTCACAGATTAAAGCAGCAGGGAGAATTGTTACAAATTCCCTACATCACTATCAAATTGCTTCAGCAGGAGGCTAGCTGGATGGGTGATAAACTGTTAGAATGCCGGGCTTCTTAGGGTTATGCGCCCGTAGCTCAGTTGGATAGAGTACCAGGCTTCGAACTTGGTGGTCGGGAGTTCGAATCTCTCCGGGCGCGCCACTAAAATCAAACACTTACATCGTTTTTAAAAAGTTTCAAAAAGTTCTTGCGCGACTTTTGCGCGACTTAGAAACTTATGCAGCCCTCCTTAGTACCGTTAAGGTAGGTTTATGGCTATCTGAGTCACAAACTTTATTGGCTGCTTGAATTAAGTTAATTAATTCGACTTGCGAATAGTGAGTTGTAATTCGTCCATTTTTATGCCCTAGCAAATCTTGTCTACTCATCTTACCACGAAGCTTCTCCTGAATATTTTTGTAAATTTTCCCAATAGCTTTTCCTGAAGCTAAAATCTCCTTGATTTTTTTGTGCCGCCATCTGCATCAAAACTAGAATAAAAATAACTCCTCTAGTAACTTTCTTTCTCGCCTCGAGCATTCAATTAAAACCGCTGTGAATCACATTATAAATCATTATCGTCGTTCCATATAAAGTTTACTAATCGACCTGAGCTAGGAAATGTTAAATCTCCATAATTATAATCAGCGTATTTCTTTATTTTTACTATTTTAACATTTGAGTTTCTCTTACTGTCTGCAAGATAAACTGAAATTAACGCACCTATATCTTCGTATACTCCATCGTTTCTTCTAACATATAGGCCTACAGTTGCTGGAAGATTTTCTGTATTACTTTCATCTAATATGGTGAAAACTCGAGGAAGATTGGGATTTTCTCCTGAAGCGGGATTTGGGTTAGGGATTGTTACACCATCACCTGTTGGGTTAAAATTACTAGTTTTCAGAATTATACTGCGGTCTTCTTTTGTTTTATCCAAAAAGTTAGCTCGGACGACATATTTTCCTTCTTTCTGCAAAACAATAAAGCTACTGAGTCCACTTCCAGGACCACCTAAGGCTATACTTGAAACATCTTTATTAGTCTCTTGTGTAGGTCCGGAAAAACCATCATCCCTAATGAGAGTTACTTGTGCCGCTGAACCCACTTTTACAGAGTAAAGCTGATCATTTAGCGGGTTAAAATTTTTATAAAGGTCAATATTATCTCCTATGATGGCAGAATAAGCATTTCCAGTATAGTTTTTTTCTGTGAAAAGAATAATTTCATTCACATCGGGAGTGATTTTAGTTGTGGGTTTAAATGCCATGTTTATCTCCTGATAATTTAATAATTTAGTATTCATACAGTTAAAGTATAAGTTGAAAAAGAAAATAAAAAAAATACAAAATGTCCTGTAAAAATAGTGATTTTCCTATTGAATACAACATTTATAATGAGTTTTTTCGTTCGTGCAATGGATCATGCTGATATTCTTTTTGTGAATTTATGTAGCATATTCTATATTTTTTTATTGTATGTCCTGTAAATACTAAACCCCATGATGAACTTTAAAAAATTTCGATATCACTCCAATAAATATCTCTTTGTAGCTGAAATTAACCAACTTTAACTATCGCCTAGATTTTTATTTAGTCAATTAATTATTCGTGTATTTTAACTGAATACTTTATATTATTAAAATAATAGTTTATCCTTGGTATGCTACATAATAAATAAATGGAAAAGGAATAATAAATGGAAATCGAAAAAAAAGGAAATTCAAATGTTAAGCGCTTAACAAAAATAGAGTCTTTCAATACGATTTATTTAAAGACTAATAAAGTAAACACAACGACGCTTTCGCCAGAATCAACTCTAAATCCTTTCAATAACATTTACGTTAATCCAAAAAAATTACTTAAATTACGCGTTAAACGTTTTGATCATGATGAAACGCTTGTCACAGCAACATTAAAAAAAAATTTTAATTATTGGTTAACTCAAAAAGATATTGTGGACATTGCCCAAATAGAATATAACTATTTTGGCGGAGTTCCAGGAACTCCCATTCAATTTGAAGTCATCGGGTCCCTTACCCATTTTTCGCGTGCTTTAGAAGCATTTATAGAAAAAATTACGGCAACTCATTATCCCAGCGCTCGACTGACTCTCATTATTAATTTAAATAATAATCATTGGGTCAGTTTAGTTATTTCTTATCAAGCTGAAAATTTTGTGGGTTATTTTTCCGACTCAAAAAATAATTTTCTTCCAGAAGAATATGCTCAAATATCAAATAAATTACACATCGCTTTAGTTAATTTAAGCCCAGGATTTATTCAGCAGCAAGATGGTTTTAATTGTGGTTTATGGGCGCTCGAAAATGCTTATGATCTTAACCAAATGATTGATCAAAATCAATCGATTCATTGGGTTATTAATACATTGAAACGCCCTCGCAATACTCAATATTTTATTGGAAAAAGAATATATTTTTCTGAAAAATTGACAAATCAACCCGTTTTTAATAAAAACAATTGGTCGCCTTTTCAAGATCCGAATATGCTCATAGAATTTTCACCTCAGTCTACTTCTTTATCCAGTAATTTTAATCCTAAACGAATAAAAACGTTACCCGATCACGATAAAAAAGAAAAAGTAAATTTTTTATTATCACATTATGTAGAAACCTTTATGAGTTTTTTCACAAAAGAGTTAGGTAATTATCATCTACTTGCTAAAAATCGTTTATTAACGGAGGACGCATTAAAAGCCGAATTAAAAACAGGATTAACCGGTGCATTGGTGGGCATAACGATTGCTCAAAGTCTTATGGGCTCCATTCCTTCATTAACCGCTTCGGCGAGATCAATGAGTAGTAAATATTACGGATCAGAAAATAAAATATTAAAAATTACTCGAATTTTTTCAGAAGTAAGACCTGAGACATTAAGTATTATGCTGGCTGAAGCAGCTGTTGACATTTTTTACAGCTTAGAATCTCAGTTTATGCAAATAACCGACAAGGCCGGTGAAAAGATAGCCATTGAAAAACTAGCTGAAGACGCTGTAGGTCGAGTGTTTAATGCGCTCAATGATAATTTTGAGTTTAATAGGCCTATTTCCAAGGAACTCATCGAAGTGAGTATATTGATAGGCCCATCAGAAAAATATTTTAAACCCAATATTAAAAAAGCAAGATTGAAAGTTCCAGGATATACATTAAAAAATAAATTTAATATTGATATTAATACAAGTGATTTATATGAAAAAACAGATTTAATTAATTTCGAAACCGATAATTTGGGTCATAAATTTTATGTGAAGTGGAAATATCCCGGTAATCAATTTGGATACCGGCGATTATTGTATTGGGAAAAAGATAGTCATGGCCTCTTAAAAGAAAATTATAAGCGTTTTTATCAGGTGGATCTTCGAACTATTCAAGCTAAACAACTAGATCCACTTATTTCAACAAAATATAACTATATTCTAAAAAATATAGAGGAAAATCAAGCGGAAGCACAACGCATTCTCAATAAAATTAGTACGCGTTATTCTTCTGTAGTTTCTATTCAGCATACAGAAAAAAAACCTATTTATTTTAATTTACGAAGTCCAGTAAAAAATTTTAGCGGTAGAATCGAAATACTTAAACAATTGCATGATATCTTAATGTCGGAAAGAAAACCTGCCATTGTGTCTTCGTATTCTCAACTTTCTATTTCGCCTGGATTTCATTCGACAGATGATCTTTCTTTATCACACGGTTCAAGTGGCTCCCAACTGTCAATTAGTGGCTTAGGGGGAATAGGAAAAACCCAATTAGCGTTACGCTACGCTGAACTTTATGCAGAACATTACGATCATAATGTTTTATGGATTGACGCGGAAACGAAAGAAAACTTAATCTCTTCATTTCATCAACTTGCAAAAAAGTTAACGATTGCTATTCACGATCAATATGATCAAAAAAAAGATATACACGAAATTATCGAAGAAATTTATGATTATTTTTCGGATAGAAAAAGTTTATTTATTTTTGATAATGTTGACGATTATGAAATGATTAACGCTTATTTACCAAAACCACGGCCTGATAATAAGCCGACTGTGTTAATGACCTCACGTTTTAGTCACTGGGAAGGAGTCGCTAACGTGCTTAAACTTAAGCTTTTTACTGAACATGAAGCTGAAGAATTGATTAAAAAATCATTCCATCTTCAAAAAATTTTTGGACCCATCCATGTAAAAACATTAAATGATTTACTTCAAGGTTTACCTTTAGCTTTACAACAAGCACTTGCTTATATCAAATTGAGAAGAATAACCGATCCAACTTTTTCGTTTGATGACTATATAACACTCTATAAAGAAAAAATGGATGAATTATTAACGTTTGATTTTTCACACTATTCCAATGACCCTTATGTCAAAACAATTTTTACAACCTGGAGCATTACATTAGAAAAAATAAAACAAGCTGAATTTGGTGAGGAAGCAATAACTATTTTAACAATTATGGCCTATTTATGGCCTGATCATATTTCAACACATAAACTCCATTATTTTTGTTATTCCGTCAAAAATTTGAATAGAGATGCCTTAAATAAAAGTATGTATTTACTAACAAGCTATTCCATGATTAGTTTTGATAGAGACACACAACAGTCCATTACTGAAAACACACAGTATTCAATTCATCGACTTGTTCAAGAAGTTTTAAGATTTAAACTAGAACAGAATCCAACTCAGTTTCAATCTATAGTAATTAAAATTAATTTAATCATGCTTCAATGGGAAAAATATTTTAAAAAAAGCAAAGAAAGAATTTTTCATTCTCTTCATTTTCTTATCAATATATTAGAGCATAAAGAATTAATTACTGACGCTGTATATAAATATCCAGAAAAAAGGTTATTTCAGCTTTTAATAGTAACCCAAGGAAGATATTGTGATGTTTTAATGGACCTCGCTTATAGAAAATTAACTACAAAAAAATTTTTAGAATTTTTAGGGACTGCAACGGCTTACTATATCAAAGAAGGGGTCCATTATATATTAAATGATATATTTTCATATATTGATAATAAACAGCGTACAGGAATTTTTTCTGAAATAGATATTCATTTTTTTTTAAATTACTATAATTCTTTAACTCATCCTGTATTTAAATTAAAAAAACTGTCGACTGTTCCTTCAAAAAAAGCGAATCAACTTTACGCAAAAAGTTTATTCTCTCGATTTCAGGAAACAATAGTGGAAAATGTTTGGAAATTGAATTGCCCTGTGCATACTTTAAAACGAAGTATTTGTTCGTTTGAGACTCAAAAAAAATTTAAAGAAATTAAAAAACAACAGCTTCAATCTCATTTAAAGAAAATAAATCAGGTATCTCGCTATGTCAGTTCAGGCATGATGACCAAAGATATTTTATCGGCTTTGTCTCAAGGTCATTTTGATGAAGTTGCTATTAACTTTGGATTAATAAGCAGTAGTATTTTTTTGGGAACCTTATCGAACAGCTTACTGACTGAAGGAAAAAAATTAGCTTCGGGCATCCATTTATTTGAAACCTATTTAGGTCTGGAGAATAAAAATATACTTCATATGTTGTCGAATAAAGACGTCTTATTGAGCGTGAAAAGGAAATTTTTAGGCAAAGCAATGCAAATGGCTTCGCCTTTTGTTGCGAAAGCCACCTCAATTTATTTTGCTTATAATCTTAACAATGAAATAGACGCTTATAAAATGGGAAATAAAGAGATTCTTCCGAATATTATTTCCAATAGTATTATTGTGAGCATTGACGGCATCGAAGCCACTATCGAGGGCGCTGAATTTTTTGGGATCATTACTGGCTTATCGGCTGTCACCGGTCCGCTTGGAGAAGGCATTGCTTTACTTGCGTGGTTGGGTGCTGAAGGCTATGCCACCAAACAGCACGTCGAAGCCATTGAGAAATATGTACATCTTTCAAGAAGTGAAAAATTTTTTGAATTTTTATTAGGTCTACTCCACCAAGATCCTTTAGAATATGTACAACTTAAAGCTCAAAATGGGCAGCTGCTAAGCCAAGCAATTCATTTTTTAAAAAATAATACCGCTATTCAGTGGTATATTTTCTCTGCACTCAGTTTTGAAGAAGATCGATGTAATATTCGTAAAGTTTATTTAGATAGAAAAATAAATTTTACGCTTGAAGAGAGTAATCCAGATCAACCCGATGAGGGTAATTTATTTTGCAAAGTCGCAGCCCCGCCTCCCTTTGACTCTAAAAATGCAAAAACGACGAGCTATGTCTGCCACAAAGCCTTAGGCGCTACTTATACGTTAAATAGAACCGGAAATATGACGTTAGTCGATTTAGGTGAAGGCGAGGACGAAGTCATTGCCTTTCGACACTCTCCGAATCTATTTATGGTGAACAATGGTAAAAAACAATACGTAGGCGGTGATTTTGGCAATATCTTTGATTTGCAAGGAACGTCTATCACGGGCCAACTGCAAGGAGGTAGAGGAACGGATATCCTTCTTTTAGATCATTTTTATCCTGAAAACAGTCATTATGTGTTGCTTGATGCCGATAGATTTTTATGCGGGAAAAATAACCTTATACAATCGGTTCCATCCTTTTGTTCTTCGGATGAGCGTAGAATCCAAATCAATTTTATCAATAAAATTTATGGACGAAAAAATAAATCAGATAGTTTCTATCTCAATCAACATATTTGTTTTATCGACGGCTATGGCGGGGAAAACCAAGACTATCCGGATAGTTTTTTTATCACAGACAATGCCTCTAAAAATCTAACTATTGTATTAAGAAATAATACATTCATCTCCGTTTTACCCGATTCAAAAATAAGCGCGATAGATTATCGAATTCCTTCTGGAGAAATAGGTCACTCACAGATTCAGTATTATTTTGAATCCGCTACTCGGCATCAGCTATTTTTTGAAACTTCTTTTCAGGATATCAATACACTAACATTTGAAAATAATACTGCCTTTGTTTCGGTACGCGTTCATAACGCAATGGATAAAAAAACATTTTCAATTGTTTTTTTAATTAATATAAGTAATTCTGATAGTCATAAAACAAAAAATAGCGATCAGTTTTACAAAAAAATCTATTTTCGTTTTAACGATCTAAAAATAACATTAACGAATAGTAACTGTTTATATGGACAAGAAACTTTAGATAACCCTAACACGTTAGATGAAAAAATTAGCTTATATAGCACATTAGCCACGCGTTTAGAAAAATCTTTTTCTATACAATTAATAAATAATGCAACATTATCTATTGGACAAAAAAATAAACATGAAATTTTTTATATCAACAGTGCCTATGAAAGTCATCTCGTAGGGAATGGGGGTGAAAATGTGTATACCCTTTTAGCTAACAACAACACACGATTTCCACTGCCTAAAATGACTTTGTACGATATTCCAGATAAAGATTCAAATGAGTTTATTGAACTTATTAATAGCTTAGATTTACGTAAAATTATAAAGAAATATAAGCAAATTTACTCCGATGCAGTCATTACTTCTCATGTCGTTGCTTCTGAAAATGACTTGATCTTAACCGTCAGTAATGCGGTCTATTTTAATACCGTTGCATATCCTAATGATACAACCTCTTTTCTGCCTTGGATAACCATTCAACTAAAAAATGCATTACTCAATGATACGAATTGGTATCAGAGAATCCATGTTTTCTTAGACAATAACCCCAAAAATATAGTCCCTCTTAAAAATAATTTTTGGGCGTTAACTCGATCACCGCTTGTTTTTAGTGATGATAAAAAAATTATTTTCCTTACCCATTTTGATCTAGAAGACGAAACGATTGTTTATGTATTGAAAAACAGTGGAGACTTTTCTTTTTTTCGCCATGCGACAGACCTTATCTTAACGAATATTTTTACGTCCTCTATTGATTATTGGACAATAATCTATTATCAGTTCTATCAGGACAAGGCAATGAAAAGAAAAGCATTATCAGCCTATTTTAAATTTCTTAATCAAGAAATTTGTCTAAAAAATTATCAAAAAGAAATTGAACACGCTCCTTCATTTCAAAATTCATCTGAATTATTTTTAAATAATAAAAACGAAATAGAAACGCTTGACTATTTCAAATCCATTCAAGTAAGTCCCTCTTTTCAAGAAAATCAACAAACACAACGACACGCTCTATTACGCCATAAACGACATCTTATTCGTGAAGAAAAAATACTCGTAAATACCTATAAAAAAGCAATTAATGCTCAGAAAATACCTACTAAAAATAATGATTATTTGCAATCGCAAATTAATGAGGAAGATCGCATTTTAGCGATTGCGGACAATTATTTCAAAAAATATGATTACGCTGACTCTAAACGCACAGCCTATTACAATAAGTCAAAAATCAATATAAACCGAAAAAAAATTAAACAACAGAAAACAGGTTATTTTAAGGCTATTCAAGAAAAAAATGTGACGGTTATAAAACAAAATAACCATCATTTGACTCGATCGGAAAATAATAATTTTAATCGTAATAAAAAAAATACATTGGAATTAAAAAAAGTAAATAATCCACCGCATAAGTTACCGACTCATTCAAATTTATCTAAACTTAAAAAAGAAAGTTTCTTTAAAATCACTTCATTAAAAAAAGAAAAAATATCTACCACACAAAAATATTTAAGCGCTCCAGAAAACTTTACACCGACCATTAAAACAAACGCAATATCACGTCAATTAACTTATAAAAAAAATCAATCACGCTCAAAAAAATCGACTTTACATTCCTTATCTTCTTCTATTGAACAGCCTAATCTTCATAATACACTTGTATTCATTGATTTTATTGTTAACGCGTATAAAGGCGGATCGCTACCTATCTCTTACAATAAAAAAGCCGCTAAAATGATTAAAAAATCTGAAAAAATTAAAAATAAAATAAATACTAACGTTTTTGGCATAAGCAATTCTAACTGAAGTATTATCGTTAATTTCTAAGTCAGTGTATTTTATTAAAAAAATAAATACTAATAACTTTTTGATCCTATTTATGCTATGATTAGCTGCAATAATAATTATTTAATTTTCTAACACAATGCCTAATTCAACGCTAAAATTAATTTTTTCTACTCAAAGTTACAAAATTTTCGATACTCAATCGTTTGTCATCTGTGACGTTACTGACAAGCAAGATAAAGATTTTCATGTTCAGATTCGTTTCCTTCAAAAAGATTTACCTAAAATAAATTTAAGTTTTTTACTCACTAAATTAAAATCGCATATAACTAAACTAACAATCAATAATAAATTATTTTTTAAGGATGATAATAAAATAGCTTTTTTAAATGATTTAAAAAAACTCGATTTCGATTTAGATTTAACTGAGATCATTCACAATAAGTGTTTATATAAAATTAATAATAATCGACTCGTTAAAGAATATAATGAAAATCAAATCAACTTATTTTGTATTGATAGATTCTCTAATTATAGATTGGGCTATGAAATTCCTAAAACACTTTCAAAAGATTACAACCCTTTATGTTGTGCGCAATTTTACAACAAAAAACAATTAATAAAAAAAGTATATTTATTCCCCTTTAATGAAGCTTCATTGAAGCGCTCAACGTCGATACTTAAAAATAATAACTCTTATCAAGTCAGTTTAGAAATCCCTTATGTAGAATATTATCTCTCTTTATCAGAATTTAATACCGACTATAACAATGAAATTCAAACGCGGATTAATCTACAAGTTATTATTTCTGAAGCCCTTGTGCATCTTAGAAAACAAAATTATTTTCGGAAAAATGGATCAAGAAAAGCGGCGTTTTTTAACACGCTTGCTCAAGATATTGCAAACAATACATCTTTAGACGTTATCTCTAACCAATTAAACCACTATGATGTTTGGAGACTTCTCGCCCAACATAGAGATCCCTGGGGGTTTTTTTCATTTTTCAAAGGTAAAACTTACTCATTAATGACTTGGGAAGCATTAAGGGAAGAAATAGCACAATTTAACCGCGTTTCCTCTCCGCCAACACTTTCTCCTTAATGATTTAAAAAAAAATTCAGTCGACTCCTGTTGAAAAATAGTGCGTACTGTTTCATTTTCTTTACCTATTAAACTGATGAAGCTACACTTTTATGAGGCTTTATCGAAGCGTTATCTTTTTTACATGAATAGCCTGTTATGCATCACTATAAGTTACTTATTCTGGATTTTGATGGCACGCTTTGTGCAACACATGAAGCCATATTATTTTGCATCAAGCGTACCTATCAAACACTTCACATGACGATACCAAACCATAATTTCATTGATGAGACCATCCGCGCGGGTCTTGGTATGGAAAAAACGCTAAAAGTGTTGAGTCCCGATCTCACTCAACAACACATTGAACGTTTATTATTGACTTATGAAACTATTTATTTAACAGAAGGGGAAGACAAAAGTTTCCTTTTTCCTAACGTCGCTGAAACGTTAGCGGTGCTTTATGCAGCAAACTTTATTCTCACTGTCGTTAGCAACAAAGCGGTTAATGCGGTGAATATTGCTTTAACCCGTTTTCAGTTAAATAACTATATGGCTATCGTGGTTGGCGACACAAAAGCACTGAAAAAAAAACCCGATCCTATGGCTTATACGGATTATATCAAACCGAAATTTAAGCACATCAATCCAAAACAAATCTTAATGGTCGGTGATACACCTGCGGATTTACTTTTTGCAAAAAATATTGGAGCGAAATCCTGTTGGGCAGGCTATGGCTATGGTGATAAAAAAGCTTGCTTAGCACTCCACCCAACCTATATCATCAAACAGTTCGCTGATCTTTTAGCGATTTTATTCTAGGTTTATGTTTTTTTCGTTCATTATTTCTTTGAACTGTTTCTCAAGGTTTGTTAACCGCGCGTTTATATTCGAAAAATAATTTTGTATTGACTCAACGAGCATCATTGTTTTCATATCGGGTTCGATATTAACCTTATCACCGCAGTCTTTATTCGAAAAATTAGTTTTGCGCAATGTTTCTGGAATTAAATAAACCTCAAAACAATACTCTTTTTTATCGGTTAAACCGACCGTTAAGCTTGAACCATCGAGAGCAATATAGGCTTTCGGCTTAATAAAAGCAAAACACGCTTTTGAACAGTGGATAGTTAACGCTAAATTATTTTCAGAAATTTTTTTATCTATAATTTGACCTGTTTCAAAAATATGTCCGCTCAGCTCATGACCTCCCATTTCCTCACCATAACGCACACTTCTTTCTATACTCACCTTTCTTCCAACAAAAAGATCGTTTAATGTCGTTCGGGTTAACGTTTCTTGTATGGCATCAAAACTCACTTCAATCCCATTTATTGCGACAACGGTTTGACAAACACCATCAACCGCAATACTAGCGCCTACTTGCAAATCCTTGACCAGTTTTTCATTGAGTACCACGCAATAATGAAATAAATTTTTGTGTTTGATAACCGACTTCACCACAAATAAACCTTGTGTAATACCCGAATACATACTTCACCTATACTGTCATTAAATTTTCAATTAATTGCATTTGTTTTAACACGGATCCTTTATTTTCTTCGACAAATTTTTTTGCCTCTTGACCCATTTGACGACACTGCATAGGATTCGATAATAAGAAAATTACCTGTTCTGCGAGTTCTGTCACATCATTGACCTGTATTTCTGCATTTCGCTGTTTAAGTTGCTCCGTAATGGTTGAAAAATTAAATGTATAAGGTCCCGTTAAGATAGGCAACCCCACCGCAGCAGGCTCAAGAGGATTCTGACCTCCTTTTTTAACAAAGCTTCCACCCACAAAGGCAAGATCAGCGGAAGCATAAAAAGTAAATAATTCACCCATCGTATCGCCAATTAAAATATCCGTGTCACTCAAATCGAGTAGATAATGACTGCGTTTGCTCACACTATAATTTCGGCGGCGATAAAGTTGTTCTAGTTGAGCGGCGCGATCCACATGTCGAGGAACAGAAATTAATAATAGATCGGGGAAAAATTGACGCACGTGGCTAAACGCGCGAAGCACTAATGCTTCTTCACCCCCATGTGTACTCGCGGCAATCCAAACCAAACGATTTTCCCCCCATGTTTTACGAAGCGCTTGTGCTTTTTCAATTAAATTTGCCGGTAACGTTATATCAAATTTCAGACTCCCTGTAATATGTATTTTTTGAGAAGGGAATCCCAGATCAATAAAGCGATCGGCGTCCTTTTGAAATTGAGCCGCGATAACATTAATATTCTGCAACATGGCTCGCACGAGAGGACCAATACGTCGGTAGGAGTTGGCACTTTGTCTCGACAAACGGGCATTGATAAGCGCCACGGGCACTTTATAGCGCCTGCAGGCCGCAAGGAGATTGGGCCAAAGCTCTGTTTCCAACAAAATCAGTAATTGAGGCTGAAGTAATTTAAAAAAATTCTTTAAAATTAAGGGTAAATCATAAGGAAAATACAATTGAGTGACGCTATTTCCGAATACACGTCGAATACGCTCTGCGCCCGTTGCTGTCTCGTTCGTTACAATAATGGGAATGAATGGGTAACGATGCTGGATCTGCTTTATTAAGGGGATGGCGGTCAAGGACTCACCCACTGAAACCGCATGTACCCAAATACCACCGGGGGGAGGTAAAGGGCATCTTAGGCCTAAACCTAAGCGTTCATGCCAAAATTGCAGCCCTTGAGGATTTTTACGATTTTTTATCCATAAACGCACCAAAATAAAGGGTAAGGCTAAATAAAAAATGACTGTGTAAATGAACCGCATGACAACAACAAGATAATTATCTGGTTTTACTCGAGCTTATCGCTTATTCGACTTTAAGACAAGGTCATATCCTGTTAGTCTTTACCTCTTGGTAAAAAATATCCTATTACCTTTATTTTACCCTATTATTTTTTATTTTCTCAAAATAGAATCTTAGGAGAAACAGATATTATTAAAAAACTTATTTAAAATAGGAAGTCGTTACGCAGATCGATCAAATAATGTTAAAAAATAGTTATTACATTTTAAATCAGGTTTAATCATGAATATATGGGGCAAACTTGTCGGAGGCTTTTTTGGCTTTCTTCTTGCGGGACCATTGGGGCTTATATTCGGTATCCTCATTGGGCATCTCTTTGATCGGGGTCTTCATCAGAATCAAGCCTGGACATTTTCTTCGACCAATAGCGTCGCACAACAGGTTTTTTTTGACAGTACTTTTTTGGTGATGGGCCATATCGCAAAATTAGATGGACGTGTTTCTGAGGCAGAAATTCAAGCAGCGAGAGCGATAATGAACCGCTTAGGCCTTACAGAGACCATGCGTCAAAAAGCAATCGATCTTTTTAACCAAGGTAAATCTGCTTCTTTTAACCTTGAAAATTCACTCCAAAAACTAGCCCATGCATGTCATCGTAACAAAGTATTGCTCCGACTTTTTGTAGAAATACAGATGCAAACGGCATTCGCCGAAGGACATCTGACATCCAAAAAACAACACGTATTACAAAAAATATGCCACTATTTAGGGTTTGCACCGCTCAACTTCGCTTTTTTTGAACATCTATTCAATTTCGAGCATGCTTTTCGACAGCAATCATCACATCAGAGACAAGGTTATTATCATACACCACCCTCCTCTCAGCTAAACCTAAAAGATGCTTACGCTATCTTAGGTATTTCTGAACAGGCCTCCACTCTGGAAATTAAAAAAGCGTATCGAAAACAAATGAGCCAACATCATCCTGATAAATTACTCTCTAAAGGTTTACCCGAAGAAATGATAAAACTAGCCACTGAAAAGACTCAAAAGATCAAGGCTGCCTATGATCGTATCTGTGCAGCGAAGGGGATATAATGCGTCGCTTCATTATTTCAGCATCTGTATTATCTGCCGATATGGGATGTTTAGCGCGAGAATCCTCTGCTGTATTACAAGCCGGTGCGGATCAGTTGCATATTGATGTCATGGATAATCATTTTGTACCGAATTTGACATTCGGCCCTTTAATCTGTCGTGCTTTACGCAAACACCTTCCGAACGTTTTCCTTGATGTGCATTTAATGGTAAATCCCGTTGACGCGTTAATCAGTGCCTTTGCAGCAGCCGGCGCCAACCAAATGACCTTTCATCCTGAGGCCAGTAATGATATTGTTAAAAATTTAAATCAAATTCGTCGTTTAGGCTGTAAAGCGGGATTAGCCATTAACCCTCAAACTGAATTAACACTTTTAAATAATTATTGGGATCATTTAGATTTTGTATTGATGATGTCTGTTCATCCAGGCTTTGCTGAACAACCGTTCATTCCTGAAGTTTTAAATAAAATTTCAACCGCTAAGCAGTTACTCTCTTTACATAAACCCAGTGCTCGTTTAGGTGTGGATGGTGGTGTAAAAAAAAATAATATAGCCGAAATCGCTAAAGCGGGTGCAGATACTTTTATTTTAGGATCTGGTATTTTTAATACGGCGAATTATTCTAACACTTTAAATGAACTCCGATCACAATTACGATAAGGAATAGCTATGCGTCTTTTTTTAATCAGTTGTTTATTTTTTTTATTAGGGGCGTGTGCAAGCACGGCAAACTACCAAAAGCAAATGAATCAATGGCAAGGAGAAAACATTCAAACGCTCATTTCTAAATGGGGAGAACCGGATGCAGGAATTCAATTACCCAATGGACATAAAGTTTATCAATATACTCGAAAAACGATGTATGCCCTTCCTCATCCACGCTATTCGCCATTACGCGCATCGAGTGGGAATCGTTTTTCGAATTATGATGAACCGTGGAACAGGCAACAAACCATCATCCGTTCTTGTCAAACCTCGTTTGAAACAACCCCTGATGGGGAGATTATCGATGTCCGTTTTAAAGGAGATAATTGTATATCCAGTACTCCCTTTTAATTTTACTTCACTTAAAACGTGCTATGAATAATTAGATTTTAGTTCCACACAGGTTTGTTTTTACTGCTGTAAAATAGGGATTAACCGTGTAAAAAACTAAAAAAACAATGAACAATAGAAAAAAAGAATTCAATGTACCCAAGAAAATTTTTGACCCACATTCGATGGTTTTATTGTGTGCTGTGCTTTATCTGGCCAAGTTTCACTGTCGAATTAACGATAGCAGAGCAACTGGGGTGGGTCCCAAATAAGCTCGATATTTGTAAAGGACATTATTTAGATCCCCTACAGGCTTATACTCAAACAACGTTAACGAAACTGGGTCAATCCTTTACACACATTGATGCTGCGCAATCTCATTTTTCATTTGAAGGAACGTCCACGTTAAGTGGTCATGTCGTTATTAACCAACCAGGCCGTCTTTTACAGGCTGAAAAAGCTTATTTCTATCGCGATCCAAACACTGGGAAAATAACCACCATGGATCTACTGGGCGGAATTCAATTTGAAGAGCCTAACCTTTTAATTAAAGCACAAAAAGCCCATTTCAATTTAAACAACCAAAGTGGTTATTTGACCGCTATTATTTATCGCATTTTATTAAGAAATTCGATGCTATTCAAAGGTATTCATGAAGGTATGCCGATTAACGCCTGGGGCTTAGCCGATGCAGTAGAAAAAACTTATTCCGGGTTAATTATACTTCATAATAGTACTTATTCAACCTGCTCACCTGTTCATCCAACCTGGAAACTTTCTGCAAAAAAAATAATATTGAACCGCGATACAGGCCGCGGTAAAGCGTATAATACGTGGCTCGGTCTTCAGGGTATACCTATTTTATATAGTCCTTATCTTGCTTTCCCGATTGATAATCGACGTGAATCAGGCTTCTTATTTCCAAATATTGGAACTTCGTCACAATCGGGATTGGGCATCGGATTTCCTTATTATTGGAATATAGCGAGCAATTATGATTTTTTATTGACGCCTACGTTATTCAGTAAACGAGGAATACAACTCACCGGCCAACTCCGTTATTTAACACCACAGAGTCAAGGCGTCATGGTGGCTAATTATCTTCCTTATGACCGCGCTGCTGCGCGTCTTGCTGAGGCAATCCCTTTTCTTTATCCCAATATTCACCCACTCACTACCCCAACCACAGCGAGAACATCGTTTAGTTGGCAAGAACAACGTCACTTTACGCCGCGTTGGTCAAGCTCAATCAATTTCAATTGGGTGGGTGATGATTATTATTTAGAGGATTTTAATACCCCTCCCAGTATCGCGATTAATCAACTGGCACAACAAGCCCAATTAAATTACACCGGCGATATTTGGAATTTTACAGCGCGTATCAATCGATATCAAACCGTGCATCCTTTAAATCAATCACCCGTCAATAACCCCTATAATAGCTTGCCTGAGATTGATCTAAAGAGTACTACACAAAATTTTCATGGGTTTAATGTTCAAATAAGCAATCAATTCAATTATTTTCAACGCTTAAATGATCCGGGTGAACAGGTACCCCCCCCAAAAGCCTTACGACTTTCAATTTTTCCTTCAGTGAGTTATCCCCTACGGAGTAAAGAAGCGTATCTTATTCCACGAATTCAATTGAGCTTGACACACTACACGATCATGAATCCAGTCGCTGGATATCCACGTGAGATCCAGCGAACGATACCACTCTTTAGTGTAGATAGTGGTTTATATTTTGATAGGAAAATACAGTGGGGAAAGCATTCGTTTTTACAAACATTGGAACCTCGACTTTTCTATTTAAATGTTCCTTACCGTGACCAAAGTAACATTCCTATTTTTGATAGTGCACTTATCCCCTTTACTTACGATAGACTTTTCATGACGAACCGTTTTAGTGGTTTTGATCGGATTGGTGATGCCAATCAGATGAGTTTTGCGCTGACGACCCGATTATTTGATCCAAACACTGGAGAAGAAAAATTAAACGCAAGTATTGGTGAAATCTATTATTTCAAAAATAGACAGGTTGTTTTATGTAGCCCTTTAGAAAGACAATTAAGCATACCTGGAACCTTGTGCGCGAATCCATTTACAATACCTGGCAGCACTTCACCCACTGAAAAATTTTCACCCATTGCCGCTCAGATCAACTATCATGTCAATTCGCAATGGCGTACAACAGCAAACATTGCCTGGGATCCCGAAAGTGGGGATATCATTAATGCCGCTGCAAATATACAATATCACCCTGAACCTGATCGATTGTTTAATATCAATTACGGACGCGTCCGCTTTGGTGATTTATTGGTCACGACACCCCCTACTCCATCCGATAGCCATCAAAACGATTTTAATCGACTGGGTTTTTCTTTCGCAACGCCGCTTGGGCATCAATGGAGTACAGTGGGTGGCTGGAATTATAATTTGAGTCACCATTATTCCCAAAGTTTTTTCTATGGATTGCAATATGATAGTTGTTGTTGGGCATTTCGAATTGTTGCCGGCCGCACTTTTTTTGCCTTAAATCAAAATAATAACCCCCTATTTAATAACGTTGTTTATTTCCAATTTCAACTGAAAGGCTTGAGTACCGTAGGTATCAGTGATATAACCCGTTTTTTAACAAATAATATCCCAGGCTATGTCGATCATTTTCAGTCGGGATCAACCTCTTTTTAATACTGATAATACTGAGTGATTATGGATTACCTTAAAAAAATTTTTTCATTCATTGTTTTATGGACGAGTTTAGTGACTCCCTCATTGCTGTATGCGATTGAAACATTGGATCGTATCGAGGCTGTCGTTAACCATCATGCGATTACCGCGCAACAATTAGATAATCAAATGGAAGTCAAGCGTCAACAATGGCTATCTGAGAATAAATCGATTCCCAATACAACCACTTTTCGTAAACAAGTACTCAATGAAATGATCGATCAGGAGTTACAATTACAATTAGCGGCGACGATCGGATTAAAAATTAACGACGACACCTTAGATAAAACTATTTTGAGTATTGCACAACACAATGGGCTTACATTGGAACAACTCCGTGAAAAATTGCAACAAGCCAATATGCCTTTTGCACGCTACCGAGAGCAAATTCGTCATCAGCTGTTGATCAATCGCCTGCAACAAAATGAAGTCGCCGCGAAAATTACGGTAACAGACCAAGAAATTAAAGATATGTTGACTCATTTACCGAAAATAATTTCAAAAAAAGCGGTTTATCATGTTGAAGACCTGTTGATTCCATTTTCAAATAACCCGTCCTCTACGGATATTGCGCGTACGAAAGAAACCGCCTTATCCTTGTTGCAAAAAGCGAAACAAGGCACTTCTTTTTCAGCGTTAATAGAGCACGCTAACGCGTCTACGATTCCTTTATCGGGTGGTGATTTAGGCTGGCGACCACTCAATGATTTACCGGATATTTTTCAAACATCTGTACAAACACTGAAGCCCGGTGAGGTAGCGGGTCCTATTCGGGCTGATAATGGTTTTCATCTTATTCGTTTATTAGAATTACGGGGAATAGCTCCAGCCCCTCATGATGTCATTTCGACACATGCGCGCCATATTTTAATTAAAACCTCCCCTTTGTTAAATAACCAACAAGCCGAAAATCGACTAAGAGAAATCCGTGCAGATATTCTACATGGCGGAGATTTTGCATCACTTGCCAAAAAATACTCACAAGATCCGGGGTCAAGTTACAAGGGCGGAGATCTAGGATGGACTTTACCAGGCTTTTTCGATCCGACGTTCGAAGAACACCTGAAAAAATTAGCGGTTAATCAAATTAGTTTACCGTTTCAAACGCAATATGGCTGGCATATTGTACAAGTTTTAGGTCGTGCGAAAAAATTACAAACTGCTCAGAACACTTTACATAAACAAGCGGCTCAATTGGTTTATCAGAAAAAATTTCAAAAAGCCTTAAAGAATTGGTTACGTCAACTGCGTAATCAGTCCTATGTAAAAATTATGTAAATTTTTTCAATAACGCTTCAAGGTTTTTTATTCTTAATTCAGGTGTGGGTTGATCAACACTAAACCGTAAACGCGTGGCTCCTTCCAACTGATAGCGCGCTGGATTTTCCTGAATCAGCTGAATAACCACCGCTGGATTAAGATGAGGTTTTTCGTTAAATTCAATTCGCCCTCCCTTGGGGCCCGCTATAATCTTCTTTATACCTATTTTTTGTGCCTGTAATTTTAGTTCGCTTAATCGGAATAAATTTTTCAACGTTTCTGGCAATAATCCGAAACGATCGATCATTTCTACTTGCAAGTGCTCTAATTCTTGTTCAGTTTTGGCATGCGCGATCCGTTTATAGAGCACTAAACGCATATGCACATCGGGTAAATAATTTTCTGGAATCAATGCAGCAACCTGCAAATCCATTTCTAACGTTTGATTGAGCGATTTAAGCGAAGGTTCTTTTCCAGATTTTAATGCATCAACCGTCTGTTCGAGCAATTCCATATACAGTGAAAACCCGATGGATTGCATATTACCACTTTGTTGTTCACCTAATACTTCACCTGCCCCTCGAATCTCCAGATCATGCATCGCTAAACTAAACCCTGCACCCAAATCTTCTAAAGAAATAAACGCTTCTAAACGTTTCATTGCATCAGCGGTTATCATTTCTGGAGGGGGAGTCATTAAATACGCATACGCTTGATGATGAGATCGTCCTACACGACCCCGTAATTGATGAAGTTGTGCTAAACCAAATTTATCGGCACGATCAATGATAATGGTGTTCGCCGATGGGACATCGATTCCACTCTCAATAATAGTGGTACAGAGTAATACGTTAAAACGTTGATGATAAAAATCAGCCATCACTCGCTCAAGTTGGCTTTCACGTAATTGGCCATGCGCGACTTGAATACGTGCTTCAGGCACTAACGCTTCTAATTCCCTTGCCACTTTTTCAATACTATCGACTTGGTTATGTAAAAAATAAACTTGTCCTCCGCGAAATAATTCACGTAAAATCGCTTCACGAATTAATCGGGTATTACGCTGCTGCACAAACGTTTTGATCGATAAACGTCGCGCAGGAGGCGTCGCAATAATCGATAATTCACGTAATCCTGACAAAGCCATATTTAAAGTACGCGGAATAGGTGTGGCTGTTAAACTTAAAATATCGACTTGAGCACGCAATGCTTTTAAACGTTCTTTTTGTTGTACACCAAAACGATGTTCTTCATCGATAATCAATAATCCCAATCGAGGAAATTTTAATTCTTTGCTTAACAATTTGTGTGTCCCCACCAAAATATCAATTTTTCCCTGTTGCAAACGTTCTAAAATTTTTTTCTGTGATGCGATACTCCGAAAACGAGAAATCATTTCAACGTGTACAGGCCATTCAGCAAAACGATCGCAAAAATTTTGATAATGTTGTTGTGCTAATAAAGTCGTCGGTACTAATAGTGCGACTTGCTTGTTAGAATGAACTGCTAAAAACGCTGCGCGCATAGCAACTTCCGTTTTACCGAAACCAACGTCGCCACACACTAATCGATCCATAGCACGTTCTGAAGTCATATCCTGAATAACCTGTTGAATGGCTTGTGCTTGATCCTGTGTTTCTGTAAAGGGAAATTGTGCAGCAAATGCTTGGTAATCCTCCTCTGGCATATGAAAAGCGTAACCCTTACTGGCTGCGCGCCGAGCATAACTATCCAGTAATTCACACGCGACATCCCGTAATGCTTCGGCCGCTTTACGCTTCGCTTTTTCCCATTGTTCAGAACCTAATTGATGTAAAGGAGCCTGCTCACTATCATTCCCACTATAACGACTAATTAAATGAAGCGAAGAAACAGGAACATATAATTTAGCCTTTGCAGCATACTCCACGATCAAAAATTCATTTTCCTTGTCATCTATTTTAAGATGTTGTAACCCTCGATAACGTCCTACACCATGATCGGTATGAACAACGGGACTTCCTTCTGTTAATTCTGCTAAATTTCGAATAATGGTCCGTGAATCGAGGGCTTTTGATCGAGTGCGGCGCTTTTGGATAACGTGATTACCCAATAATAACCCTTCCGTCATCAATGCCCAGGGGGGGGTATCCAGATAAAAACCCTCTTCTAAGGGTGCAACAATGATATTCACTCGGCTTGAAGAATGGATAAATTCTTTCCACGTTCCACAACGATGGACTTGAATAGGTAATTGATTGAGCAAATCGAATAGGACTTCTCTACGACCTGCACTCTCTGCGCAAAATAAAACACGTGCCTCTGGATTCTTTAGAAATTCATTTAAAAAAGTATTTAAACGCTCTAAAGGTTCTTCACGCCGATGATCAATCATTAAATTCGGAAACTTCTTAACGGCTGCATGATAAGGATCCGCTCGTTCTTTCGATTTTTGATCCAACGAAACCTTTGGAAATTCCTTTAATCGAGCGAACAATGCATGAACATCGACATAAATATCGTGTGGTGGTAATAGGGGGCGTTCTCTATCATATCTCAGTTGTTCATAACGCTCATTTATTTCTTTCCAAAAATTTTCAGCCGCATCATGAACTTCATTAACCGATAAGATGAACGCTTTATTTGGTAAATAATCGAGTAATAATGCTGTTTTTTGAAAAAATAATGGCAAATAATATTCTATCCCAGCCAGTACACGTCCTTCGCTGACCGCTTCATACAAAGGGCAGTTTAAAGGATTACCGACAAAATTTTCTCGCCACTGTTGACGAAAAAAGTGGATTGCAGACGCGGATAAAGGAAATTCACGCGCAGGAAGTAACTGTATTTTTTCTATTTTTTTTATAGAACGTTGTGTATCCGGATCAAAATAACGAAGGCTATCAATCTCATCGTCAACAAAATCAATCCGGTAAGGTAACTCACTACCCATCGGAAAAATATCTAAAATCGATCCACGACTTGCAAATTCACCGCGCGCACCCACTTGCGATACGCTGTGATAACCTCCTAATTGTAAATTTTTACGTATGATTTCTATCGATTTTTTTTCACCGCAAGCCAGAGAGAGAGTCGTCGCTTGAATATAGTTTAAAGGCGCAATGCGTTGCATTAAGGTCGTCACAGGCACCAAGAGTATCGCGCGCGCCACATCCTGCAGTTTCGCTAAGGTGAGAAGTCTTTGTGAAATAATATCTTCATGTGGCGAAAAATGATCATACGGTAATGTTTCCCAATCTGGAAAATGCAGAATCGTTTCATCCGGTGAGAAAAATTTTAAAGCCGCTGCTAACCGGTTTGTCATTGGATTGTCTGGTGTCAGCACTAAAATCACACCATCATAACGTTCAGCGAATTGATGAACAGCAAACGCCAAACTGTCGTCTTGTAGACCGCTTAAATACAGCTGTTGACCCGGCTCGGTCGGTACGGATAACTTTAAAAATTGAGAAATAGACATAAAGAATTAGTGTATTTTACTTTTTTATATGAACCAACAATAAGGAAATGGCGGCCGGTGTAATCCCAGGAATACGTGAAGCTTGACCTAAGGTTAAGGGTCTACATTGAATGAGTTTCTCTCTCACTTCATTTGAAAGCCCTTTAACCGCGTTATAATCTAAATGAAGCGGTAAAGTAATATTTTCATAACGCGACTGTCGTTGAATTTCAGCACACTGCCTATCAATGTAGCCTTGGTATTTCGCTTGAATGTCGATTTGTTTTGAAATCGCATCATCCATAACGCCTGGGCCTAAACCTTCAATATTCATTAAATGACTGTAATTTAACTCAGGTCGTGTTAATAATTCTGAAAGACGATAATGACGTGTTATCGTTTGACCTAACTGGGCTTCTATTGCTGTACTTAAGGGGGTATGGGGTTTAATTAAAATTTGTTTTAACCGTTGTTGTTCTTGTTCTAAAATAGAGCGTTTATCATCCATTTTTTTCCAACGAGATTCATCGATTAATCCTAATTTATAGGCTGCCTCACTTAAACGTAAATCAGCATTATCTTCACGCAATAGTAAACGATATTCGGCGCGACTCGTAAACATTCGATAAGGTTCGAGTGTGCCTTGTGTAATTAAATCATCAATTAATACCCCCATATAAGCCTCACTACGACGTGGATACCACATTGACTTTTCCTGGGCTTTTAAAGCCGCATTTAAACCAGCAATCAGCCCCTGTGCAGCGGCCTCCTCATAACCTGTTGTTCCATTCACTTGGCCCGCGCAAAATAAATTTTCTATTAATCGTGATTCTAAAGAAGGAAACAGATCGCGTGGATCAAAAAAATCATATTCTATCGCATAACCTGGGCGTGTAATATGTGCCTGTTCTAATCCTTCGATGCTATGAATTAAATCATATTGGACGTCAAAAGGAAGGCTGGTCGAAATACCATTCGGGTAAATCTCATGTGTATCCAGACCCTCCGGTTCAAGAAAAATTTGATGCGCAGATTTATCTGCAAAACGAACCACTTTATCCTCAATAGAGGGACAATAACGAGGCCCTACTCCAGCGATGAGACCACTATAAAGAGGCGAACGATCTAAACCGTGACGAATGATAGTATGTGTGGTTTCATTCGTATAGGTAATAAAACAACTCCGCTGTTCCGGATGTTGTTTGACATTTCCTAAGTCAGAAAATACAGGCAATGGCGTATCGCTAGGCTGCTCGACTAAAACCTGATAATTAATGGTTCGACCATCGAGACGCGGAGGCGTCCCTGTTTTTAAACGTTTAACCCGAAAGGGTAATTGACGTAATTTTTCAGCGAGCGTATTTGCTGCCGGTTCACCCGCACGCCCTCCGTTGGCCTGTTGCAAACCGATATGAATTTTTCCTGCTAAAAAGGTGCCTGCTGTCAGTACCACAGACTGGGCATAAAATTGCAATCCCATCTGTGTAACCACACCCACAATGCGATCCGATTGAAGGATGATATTATCCACACTTTGCTGAAAAATAAATAAATTAGCTTGATTTTCTAAAGCGTTACGTATCGCTTGCTTATAGAGGTTGCGGTCCATCTGTGCTCGGGTTGCACGAACGGCAGGACCTTTGCTCGCATTCAATGTCCGCCATTGTATTCCCGCTAAATCAGCGGCCTGCGCCATAATCCCACCTAACGCATCCACTTCTTTTACTAAATGGCTTTTTCCAATTCCGCCAATAGAAGGGTTACACGATAATTGTCCTAATGTTTCAATATTATGTGTTAATAGTAAAGTCGAGGCGCCCACACGTGCTGCAGCTAAAGCCGCTTCAGTCCCCGCATGACCTCCACCGACGATAATGACATCATATTTTGTTGAAAATGGCATAATTTTTAAATTATTTTCAATAAACTATAGTTTTCCAATAAAAATTCGGGCAATATACTGGGTTCTAATACCGTCTTTTAAGAGGAAATCCAATGACAAGATTACCACTATTGACTGTCCTGGCTGGCATACTTATCAGTCCAAACTTATTGGCTGCACAGAGTACCCCTCCCCTTACGGTTAATCAACAGAAATCCCCTATAAACTTTCCAAAGATAGTCAGTCATTCCCCGCTATTAAAAACGGCAAAAGGCCAAATTAGTTATAGTATCGGCGCCGATTTAGCGGTCAATTTTAAAGAACAGGGTATCCAGGTTGATCCCATCGCTCTCGAAAAAGGGTTAGCAGATGGTATGAATGGAAAATTTTTATTAACTCAAGCACAGATGGCGGATATTTTGAAAAATTTTCAACAAGAATTAATGAATAAGCGACATGCTGAATTTAAAAATCTTAGTCTTAAAAATAAACAGCAAGGTGATGCTTTCTTGGCTGCTAATAAAATCAAACCCGGCGTTATCACCTTGAAAAGTGGAATCCAATATAAAATAATACAAGCCGGTAGTGGCGAGCGTCCCACAGATACATCCCTGGTCAAAGTAGAATATACAGGAAGCGATATTCATGGTACTGTTTTTGAAAAATCAAAAGAACCGGTCACGTTTCCTTTAAATAATGTCATTCCAGGATGGATAGAAGTTTTAAAGATAATGAAGCCTGGAGCGACCTATCAAGTTGTTATCCCACCACAATTTGCTTATGGCGAACATGGTATTGATAAAGCCATTGGACCGAATCAAACACTTGTATTTACGATTCACCTGATTGACGTAAAGAAAAACACTTAAAATTGAGAATAAATTTCTATCCAGTTCATTGGACTACAATTTAATGATGGATTTTACAGGCTTGATTGTCTACGGGCTTAGGCTATACTGAGCAATAAAAAATGATCGTGGCTTTTTAATTTTTATCTCAAGGAGAGTAACGATGAATTCTGAAGAGCTTAAAGGGAAATGGAATCAGATCAAAGGCCAACTCCGCGAAAAATGGGCAAAATTAACTGCGGATGATTGGGAACAATTACATGGCGATAAAGAAAAATTAATTGGAAAAATTCAAGAGCGTTACGGTATTAGTAAAGAACAAGCTCAAAGGGAGCTACATGAATTTTTAAATAAGCATAAAGACCATCACTAATTTCTATTTAAATCAATCCCATTTCATTTTTTTGAGCTGGGATTGGTTATTTTTAACAAAACGTTAATTATTTTTTTCGAGTTCGTTTTTGATTATCACAAAATTAGCTAATTTAACATAATCATTGACTGCCAATTGCTCGGGCCGCACACTTGAACGAATACCTAGTTGTTCGAAATCGTGTTCTTGCAAGCAATACGATAGATTATTACGTAACATTTTTCGTCGATGATTAAATGCATTTTTAACGATTTCTGCAAATAGTAACGACGATTTGGCTTTGTGGGGCAATTTTCGATAAGGTATTAGCCGAATCACAGCAGAATCTACTTTGGGTGGTGGTCGAAAAGCGCCTGGTTTTACATTAAACAATTTTTCAACCTGACAATAATATTGAATCATGACACTCAAGCGGCCATAACTGGATTGTCCGGGCTGTGCGTTAATTCTGTCAGCGACTTCTTTTTGCAGCATAAAATGCATGTCTTGAATGTTACTCACGTGATTAATACAATGAAACAATAGAGGCGTCGAAATATTGTAAGGAAGATTTCCTACCACACGCCATCGACATTTAATTTTTGTTAACGTACGAAAATCAACGTTTAACACATCCCCTTGGAGAATCATGAATTCGCCCAAGCCTACGCATTTTTCCTCTAATAAAGGAATGAGATTTTTATCCAGTTCGATTGCTATTAAATAGTGAACAAGAGGTACGAGTTGTTCGGTTAAAGCGCCCAAACCAGGACCTATCTCAATCATAGAATCCGTTTTTTTGGGTGCTATCGCGTGTATAATTTTGTCAATAATCGTGCGTTCATGCAGAAAATGTTGACCAAATCGTTTACGTGTTTTGAATGATAAGCTCATTTCAATTCACGCAGCTTGTAAATCAATCAATAAAGCTGACAAAAATCGGGCAGCCTCACCTCCTGTAATCACCCGATGATCCACCGTTAATGACAAAGGCAATTGTTTATGGGTGCTGATTTTCCCTTGCAGAGAAACAACTTTTTCATTCATTCGTCCAACGGCTAAAATAGCCACCAAAGGCGGAATAATAATCGGTGTGGCATAACGGCCTGCAAAAATGCCTATATTAGAAAGTACGAAGGTTGGCCCTATTAACGCATCCGGTGAAATCGTACGATTTTTTACTTCAGCTTTCAATTTATCAATTGTTTTTCTGAGATTAACAGCACTTTCTTGTGCAATATTTTTTATAACGGGAACAAATAAACCCTCCGGCGCATCCATTGCAATCCCTAAATCAATCTGATGATGCTGACGTAATGCGAACTGTGATTCATCAAACCATGCATTCAGTCGCGGTTCACGTTGACAAGCCGTCATAATCGCACGAATAAGTCGTAAGGTAATATCCGTTTTTTCTGGCCAAGCATGGATATCCGCATCGTCAACGAGGGTTACAGGTACAATAGAGTGATGCGATTGTTTCATGACGATTGCCATTGTGCGACGAACACCACGCAACGGTTCATAACCGGGGTCGCCTACATTCGCTGATGAAACGTTTTGATCCGATTTTTCTTTGATTTTTCTTTCAATATCATCGACAAGAATCTGTCCATCCGGACCTGTTCCTTTTACGTCATTTAAGTTAATTTTAAATTTTTTTGCTAATGCCCGAATAGCAGGCGTTGCTTTAATGACTTTTAAGTGTGACCCCGATTGTTGTTTCGTATGGCTCGAAAGGGATTCTTCAAGAATGGTGTCTCTCTGTTGCAAATGACCAACCACCGTCGCTTGATTTTTTTCAACGTTTTTTTTTGTTTTTGAACTTTCCTCGCCTATATCAATTAAGGCATCTCCTGTTTTAATAATATCCCCCACTTGACCATAAAGTTGAGTCACCCTGCCGCCAAAAGGCGCAGGAATATCCACCACTGCCTTTGCAGTTTCCATCGCAACCATCGGTTCCCCGATGTTAATCCAATCATTACGCTTCACGTACCATTCTCGAATTTCTGCATCAGGCAAGCCCTCACCTAGATCAGGTAAATGAAACGTCGTCATGTAAACTCCACGGTTTGCTCAACCACATTATAAATTCGCGTTACGCTGGGTAAATAGTATTCTTCTAACTGTGCATAAGGAACCGTTACATCATAACCAGTCACGCGCTGTAACGGTGCTTGTAAAAAAAGAAACGCTTTTTCGCTCAATTGAGCAACAATCTCTGCGCCTACACCACAATAACGTGCTGCCTCATGGATCACGATACATCGTCCTGTTTTTTCTATAGATGCTAAAAGTGTATTAATATCTAATGGTTTAATCGTAGCGACGTCAATAACTTCGGCGTGCAATCCTTTTTCTTGGTGTAATTTATTCGCAACGAGTAAAGTCTCATGTAACATGGCCCCCCAACTAATCAACGTTATTGCATCCCCTTCTCTTAAAATAAAACTTTGATTTAAGGGTAACGCTTTTCCTGTATCGGGGACTTTTTGCTTGTTTAAACGATAAAGTCGTGTGGGCTCGAGGAAAATTACCGGGTCAGGATCACGAATCGAAGCTAATAATAAACCATAAGCGCGTGCCGGCGAGGAAGGGATCACCACACGTAACCCAGGAATATGTGCATAGAGTGCTTCAGTGCTTTCAGAGTGATGTTCAGGCGCATGAATACCCGCGCCATAAGGCATACGAAATACTAAAGGACAATGCAATCGCCCACGCGTGCGATTACGAAACCGAGCCGCGTGATTGATAATGTGATTCAGCGCAGGATAACTAAATCCCATAAATTGAAATTCAGCAACCGGTTTTAAACCTTGTGTTGCCATACCGATGGTAAGACCCGCTATCATGGACTCTGCCAAAGGTGTATCTAAAACACGATCTTCACCAAATTTTTTAAACAATTCCGCCGTTGCTCTAAATACTCCGCCATTTTGCCCAATATCTTCACCCAATAAAACAACGTCTCTATCAACCGACATTTCATAGGCTAACGCTTGTGTAATCGCTTCGATTAACGATATTTCAGACATTGACGCGATCCTTGTTTAACAGCATTAATAGTGCTTCCGCTTCAACGCGTTGTTCGATTAAATCCTGAGATAATTGAGCGTAATGATAATCAAACATATCCGTCACCGCAGGTTTTGGTAAAGAAAGATAGTCCGTTACAGCATTTTCAATGTGTTCTTTGCATTCTTTTTTAAATTTTTCTTCAGCCGCGTCAGACCACATTTTTTGATTCATTAAATAATTTTTCAAACGTTTTAAAGGTTCTTTTTGCCACGCGTCGTGCAATTCTTCTTCGCGACGATAACGGCTGGAATCATCCGCTGTGGTGTGATCACTGAGTCGATAACTTAAGGCTTCAATAAGACTCGGGCCCTGTCCTTCACGTGCTTTGGCCAACGCTCTATCCATCACCCATTTCACGGCAATTAAATCGTTTCCATCAATCTGTTCACCCTGTATTCCTGCAGCAATCGCTTTTTGTGCTAACGTTTGTGCATGAGATTGTTTTTTTCGTGGCATAGAAATAGCCCATTGATTATTATTAATCACAATGACGAGCGGCAACTTCCAAACACCGGCAATATTTAATGCTTCATAAAAATCGCCTTCAGAAGTCGCCCCATCACCACAGGTTGTGACCACCACTCTTTTTTGTTTGCGTAGTTTAAAAGCAGTCGCGACGCCTGCGGCGTGTAATAATTGGGTTGCTATCGGAACGCAGATAGGGAAATCGAAATAACATTCACTAAAATGATTCGCCCATTCATTTCCTTTCCAAAAACTAAGAATTTCACTCATTTTTACACCGCGCATCAATTGCGCACCATAATCCCGATAGAAAGGGCATAAAACGTCTTCTTTATGCATACTCGCCCCTATTCCAACAGAAATAGCTTCTTGTCCGAGTATCGACGCATACGTGTTTAGTCTCCCTGTTCTTTGTAAAGCAATCGCCTTCTCATCAAAAAGACGAATCAGTAACATTTGTTGATATAATGTTAACAATTCATGAACGTGATGTGTAAACTCAGGTAAATTTTGCTGAACGTTGCCTTCAGGATCCAGAAAACCAGTATACTGAATAGCAAACTTCGCAATCTCGTTCATAGTGGACCTCTTTTAGTAAATGTCATCCTTAACCTCATTTACTTTTACAGTTGATTTAATCTTGCTTCAGCCAAACGGTCGGCAACCTCGCTCGGTAATTTATTTTCCTCATCGGCACATTTAAATATCCCCAAAAGCGTACTATAAATAGTTCGTATCTGTTGCGCGACATGTTCCCGATTCAAACGATTTTGATATTCCGCATAAGCGTAAATTAATCCGCCTGAATTAATCACATAATCAGGCGCGTATAAAATATTTTTTTTATGTAATAAATCTGCATGACGAGGCTCAGCTAATTGATTATTAGCCGCACCCGCGACAATGGCTGTATTGAGTTTGGCAATCACTTCGTCATTTAAAATACCCCCTAAAGCACAAGGAGAAAAAACATCGCAGTGAACCGCATAAATATCGTTAGGATCCACAAGTGTAGCCCGTAAATCTTTTGCGTAACGTTCTATTAATGACGTATTGTTATCACAAATGGTTAAACGCGCCCCTTTTTTTTGTAATGCGTTCGCTAAAGCAAACCCCACATGCCCAACGCCTTGGATAGCAATATGGATACCTTCTAAATTATCACGGTGAAGTTTAAACTTAACCGCTGCTTCGATGCCATACAGTACGCTTAAGGCAGTATACGGTGCAGGATTGCCTTTATGCTTAGATGTCGTGACCACATAGGGCGTTTCAAGCGCAATGCTATCCATATCTTCAATTACAACACCACTATCCATCGCGATAATGTAACGTCCCTTTAACTCATTCACAAAACGACCCAATGAGCGAAAATAAGCGGTGCGATCAGAAATGGATTGGGGCCGCATTAATACCGTTTTACCACCTCCCAACGGTAAATTGGCTAATGCTGCTTTATAACTCATTCCCTGCGCTAAACGTAACGCATCACAGATAGCAAGATTAATAGAAGTATATTCAATAAAACGGCAGCCACCTAAAGCGGGACCTAAACGCGTACTATGTATTGCTACGATGGCACACAGTTGATGAATCTCATCAATTTTAAAAAAAAGCTCGCCAAAGCCAAGTTTTTTTGCATAGCTTAATAACGCATCACTTAACATAAATAAACGCAGAATCCTTAAATAGCAATCGAGTCCTTGGTAATCGTTAATTTATTAGACCAGGTCCCATAAAAAATGCTTATGCGCGGACGTTCCACATTCTAAGAGAGTCTGCTAGCGGTTGCAATGACTACTTTAGTCTAGCCAATCAAAGAAGAGCGACTATTTTCTTGTAACAGAAGATTTATACTGTTTGCAAAAAATCTGATAACGCTTGAATACGATGTTCACGTAATTTTTTTCCTAATGCTGCGCCCATTAATCCTGATTTTTTTAACTCGCTGGCGGATATTTTTTTAACGATTTCAACTGCCGCTAATACTCTCTCTCGTTGTAAATAAACACGGTGATCTAATCCCGAATACGCTCGAAAGTCTGCCTCACACACTAATAAAAACTGATCTAAACAGGATGATTGCTTCAATGCATTCGTTTTCTCGAGTAAATGATACAGTGAGGATGCCTCCAACGCTAACGCACGGTGACAAAGCAAATGATAGGCAGCAGCCATCATCGCCAAGGAAGCATACGCATGAGGAATACGATAACGTTGGCATAAGCTTCGTATTTTTTGAACCCCTTTTTGGGTTTCTTCGTTTGCTACACCCTTCCCTAAATCACATAATAATGCGGCAAAACGTACTTCTGGATCAGAAGTCAATAGAACTGCTTTTTCTAAAACCGATAAATAATGAGGGGGTGATAATTGCTGACTGTGAACCTTTATAGATGCGTCGTGTGTGTGTAATTCGTATAACTCAGGAAATAAAACCGCTAACGCACCACAATCCTCTAATGTTTTAATGAACGCCTGAGGTGAAGGCTCAGTAAGCGCAATAGAAAATTCTTGCCAAACACGTTCAGGCACTAAAGCGTGTACTTCTCCCATAGAAACCATCATTTTCATAAGCGCCATCGTTTCTTTCGCGACACGAAAACCGAAGGAGGAAAATCGCGCCATAAAACGAGCGACACGTAAAATACGGACGGGATCTTCACTAAAAGCAGGTGAAACATGGCGCAATAATTTATTTTCAATGTCTTTTTGTCCCTGAAAAGGATCAATAATTTCACCGTTGTTTGTTTGTGCCAGCGCATTAATCGTCAAATCTCGTCGTTTCAAATCTTCTTCTAAAGTAACATCCGGTGCGGCATAGCAAGAAAAACCTTTATAGCCTGGTCCAATTTTTCGCTCTGTGCGTGCTAAAGCATATTCTTCGTGCGTTTGAGGATGAAGAAATACCGGAAAATCTTTACCAATCAAACGAAATCCTTGTTTGAGCATTTCAGCTGGACTTGCACCCACCACAACATAGTCACGTTCTTTTATGGGGAAGCCTAATAATTGATCACGTACTGCACCACCGACTAAATAAATTTCCAAAATAACTTCCTTCAACATATTAACAATGAATAAAAAACAAATAACAAAATAGACGAAACGAGGCTATTTGCCAAACTCAATAATGATTTCAGTCAAGCCACCTTTACATCTATGTGAGGTGATTTTATTTCAGATATTGTTTTAGTTTTTAATTTTTTACTAAAAAACGGAAAATAATCTATTTCTTTAAGTAAACGTGTCGTTGATCGTTTTTCTAATGGGGCCGGCTTCATTATGGGCGTGCTCAACCGTTTAATTTCAAGACTTAAAAGCGTTGCTAAATATAAAAGTTTTTTATTCGTTTGTTCTAAAATTTCTAATTTATTATCTAAATTTTTAGCCATTTCAAACCGATTACACTGTCTATGATGAAGATGGTATGTAATAAGATTAGCAAAACCATTTAAAATCATTAATGGTAAAAAAATGAGCTTGAAAGGGAAGGTACAGGATTGAATGAAGAAATGGAGTCCCCACTTATTTTGAGTAATGATTTGCTGACTCAGACTATAACCATAAAAACTACCGCCAGAAAGAGCGAAAAAACGATTCACTATTTTTTTGATACGCATCGTTGTGGAGGATTCGGCAGGTATTTTATCGGGATCACCTCCCTTAAAAATATTTTTTTTCAAATATGTATCAAATAGATCATAAAATTTATCATGCGCACAAATTAATTTGTTTTGTTTAAAAAAATTTTTAAATTCTGATTCTAAAAAACTAATATTATCTTTCAAATATTCAAATTTTTTCCATTTTTCTAATTGAATAACTCGTTCTTTTCCATATTTATCCTTATAGTGATATTCACATTTTTCATTCATTCGAGTTAAGATAGTTCGCTGATAAAATGCTTCTCGCGATAAGAATTCAAAAAAATGATTCATCAAAAAAATACTTGAAAAAATTAAAATCAAAAGACCCATTGCAATCGGAGAAGAAAAAATAAGGGCTAAATGAGCAGCGCCTAAAACAGTGAAGCAGCTATGAATCGCCCACGTCAGCAAATAGGTATAAAGCACCACGCCGGACAGATTAATGGTTAACGAAGCCACAAACTGTGTTTTCGGATATACTTCGAATAAGTATCGAAAAAGTGTAGACTGTTCTATGCTAAAGGACGGGCAATAAATGGGATCAAAATTTTTTTGAATCGCTAAAATAGACTTTAAAAACGCATTAAGATTTAATTTTTTCCTGGATAAATCAAAAACTATTTCGTGAATTAATTTAAATTCATATTTGTTTTTTTCTTCATTCAGTATCTCTTTTTTTATAATTTCGCGCACTTCATCCGCTTCCTCTCGGTTGATTTGGAAGGGAATTATTGTATTTTTTTTAATCAAAAAAACAAAATGAATACCCAAATAACCGATTAAGGATATACCTAACATTAAAAAAATAATAGGGTAGGTATAAACGGATAAAGAAAAAAATACAAATAAGAGGCTCACCCAATTTAATAGGCTAGCATGGCTAATAAAACCCGTCCATAGTAAACAAAAAAATTTTGTTATTTTACTTTTAATTACAAATTGGTTGATTCTTTCCCAAATAGAAATTGCAGGATACATTCCAACTAAATCTTCCTGTAAAAAAAAATCGGGTATTTCTTTAGAATTATCCTTGAGATATTTTTTTATTTTCTTTTGCGTAGTCGTATCATTGAGATCAAGCGCGTTCAATGTTATAAATTGGTTATAAAATGTATTCCAATCTAAATGGGCTATCGCTTCTGCATTCCATTTATCAATCCCTTCTTGTTTTAATAAGGTTGTCACTAATTGGGCCAGTCTTTTTTTTTCTACGCGAATAGATTTTTTCGTTAATTTTTTAATGACACATTTTTTTTCTAATTCTTTGATAATGATAGCATTTAATTTTTTTTCGAGGTCCAGATATATTTTCTTATGGAGAATAAGTCTGCTATTTTTTCTATCGTCAACAACCCATGGATTCGTTTTATTCTTGGAGAACATGAATAGGCGTTCGTTATATTTTTTTATTAAATAAAATCGTTTACAGGCTAAATTTTCATCGTAAAATTTTATAACGTTGCCCGCATGATTAAAGTCATGAAGAGAAATTAAATAATTCCAATCATTACTTTTACATTTTTTATAGTCATTGAAAAAATTCTTAGAGAAAATAATAAACCATGGGAAAACGGTGGTATCATTTAACTGCTCAACGACAACCTTTTTCCGCATGAAATCAGGAATTTTTTTAATAACCTCATAAATTAAACTAAATCTACTATGGTTGTCCATTTAGTATTTTTTGTTCTTTGAGTAAACTTAAAATAACGTAGAGTAAATGAGATACTCAAAAAAATCTAGCTCAAAAACTAATTTTTTAGACAAAAGAGGGAACCGCTACCATCTTCTTTCCATTCGGATCGGATACAATAAGGTTCTATATTTTCATAAATTCTATCCGAAAAATTGGCTGTTAATGTTAATCGATTTCCAAACTGGGTTTGTTGAACTAAATGATCTTCTGTGAGCCATTCAAACAGGGTCAATGGTTCGATACCTGCCATTTGATGAAGCGGAGAAAAAAAATTATAATAATCCATAAAATATTTTTTATTTTTTTGTAACGTTTCTTGATTCAGCGCCCAAATAGGCGGAACATTATAAAGACTTTGTAGCAACATTTTAACTTTTCGCGCCGCAGGAATTTTTAATTCATTCAACTCCAACCGATCGGTGCTAATCACTGCGTCATGGAATACGGCCTCATAGAGTGGTAATCGGTAGCGTGGATTGTATACTGCACGAAGAAATTCCGAAGAAGCATTATAAATTTGAAATAAAATCGTGGGCGTATTATCCTGGGAGCGCCACGCTCCAAAATGCTTTTTATCCTGAGAAACAAACCAAAAAATTTCTGGAAATGTTAAAAACGCGCCATTATTGTAAGCGATTATTGAATTTGCCCAGGATAATCCGGTTTCAGAACCTAATACTACTTTTTCATCACTACAAATAAACCGCATCCGCTCTAACCGATTATTTAAATCTTGGTCGCGCGTCATGGGATGATGTCGTGAATAATCATTATACAGCGGATAAGCTGCATCACTACTTAAATAAATTGCATTGCCCCCTTTCTCCAACACGTTATCGATTTGTTTTTCAATGTTTTTTTCTCTTGGCTCTCTTAACCGAAGTGCTTCAGAGCTTAAATAACAACCCTGATTTTCGAATCCGGTGAGAATGGTTCCATTAAAATTTCGAATACACGCTTCTGGACGTAAATGATTAAGCAAAACTGAACTTATACTCAATGAATTTTTTGAATCTTGTGCGCTATCAAAACGAACAGAAGGCCCTATTAAATAACCTCGACTTTCAGCACTATTAATATAGTTCTTTTCAATATTAAAAGGCATCTTGACAGAACTCGGACTTCTCTCATAATTAATTAAGGCATGCTTAATACCACATTGCTCAAGTTGATCTAACATACTTAACGCTTTACCATCCCCCCATACCCAAATATGAAAAGCGCCCAATAGTTTATTGACATTCGCATTTTCGAGTATTTTTTGTTTAAGAGAAACAAATTTATTTTGATTGATCAGTAAGTTGCGATAATCAATCGCAGGGCTTATGGGTGAATCGCCTGCTAAATGAATGAATACCGTATATTCTGGAAATTGCGATCGTTTTAAAAATTGATGCTCATTCATCACATAAAGTTTCGCTTGTTTTTCGTGCACTTGCACATCCGTATCCACATCGGAATCATCCCAAATATAACTGACATAATTTCCATTTGCATATTCTATTGCCCAAAACGGAATACTTAAGGACAAGCTTGGAAATTTTTTAAATTCTTTTCGCCAAAAAGAATCATTATTAGGAATATATAATCCTTCTCCATCCGGAAGAATTAATGCTTTTGCAGAGGGGGTTAAACCGGCCATCGGCCATTGAAAAATTTGCTCTTTATTCGTTTTAAAGGAAAATTTTAAACCGTGTTCGTCAACACGAACGTTAACTTCTATTTTAAGATGAGGGTAATACCATTGTGCGCTCTTATTATCGATTTTAAGATCGCTGACCTTATCGAATACAATCGCTTTAGTGGTTAGATTAAGGATTGATGACGTGTCAGAGCGATATAAAATACTTAACGTTTCCGGATCAATCGTAAATTCACCTCTTTTTGCTTTCAATGTCAGATTTTCTTTAGCCGATACTATTGCAATATGCAATACCATCACTAAAAAAATAGGCAAAAATTTTTTAAATGACATTTAAAAATACCACGCTAAATTAAATTTTTATTAAGAAAACGACTTAGATAATGTTCTACCTGTAAATAATGATCGGAGTTCACTCGAAATCCTACATAACCGTCCGGTCTTATGACATAGATAGCAGAAGAAACCACACCATAACGTTTAAAAAGTAGTTTATTCGCAGAAGATAAACGAAACGCATGGACACCGACTAAATCTTCATAATCTTTTACAACAAAATTTATTTTTTTCAAACACATTTCGGATTTTTTTTGGGTATAAAAAAAAAGCACATTAAATGGTTTATGCCTGAGCAATAAAAATAAAGAGGTCGTATTCACTGGCGCATTCGGCGCCCGATACCCTGGGGAAGGACCTGATTTAAACGATGGATATTCTGCCTCGTTGATCTCAATAGTGAACTCATTTTGAGAATAATGAATATTGAGCTGCGATATAAACCGAAATACACGTTTCTCTAAATTTTTTTTTGAAAAAAGAAATCGAATAACAAAAGGTAATAACCCATTTTGAAGCTGACGGACGATAAAACCTTTGGCTGTGAGAAAAGAAAAAAATCGATCCGTTGTTTTTAATAAAATTTTTCCAATAGGATGTCGTTCTGTCTCGTAGGTGGCTAACAGTTTAATGTCTGTATTTTTCTTTACTACGAAAGCGAGCTTCCATGCTAAATTAGTCGCGTCTTGTAAACCTGTATTCATTCCTTGACCACCGACGGGACTATGGATATGCGCAGCATCCCCTACCAGAAAAACTCTGTTTTGATAATATCGGCTAACACCACGATGATGCAACCGAAAATGGGATATCCACATGGGATTCAGAAATTTAACCGGTGCTTGGATTAACGTACGCGCCCATTTTTCCAGCGCATGCACGCTCGGCCTTTCTGGTTTAGCTTCGTTGCACGATGTCGAACGTTTTGCAAGCATCATTCGACTTATTCTTTTTGTTAGTGGAATGTGTACTACTATTCCTTTTTTCTCTAGAAAAAAAATAAATTTATTTCGTGGATAAGACCATTCAATCGTAGCATCTACTAAATAAAAGGATTGAGCATAGGTATTCCCTTCAAACGAAAAATTTAAACTCTGACGCACATCACTCTGCGCTCCATCACACCCGATACTATACGCGCAAACAATTTTCTCTCTACTTCCTGTGACATTGTTTTTGATCGTCGCACAAACCCTTTGATGCGTTTGAGTCAATGTCACTAACTCTTTTTGACGCTCGATGGTTACCCCGTGTTGTTCTAAAAATTCAATAAAAATACGTTCTGTTTCCGATTGCGGAAGAAAATAAACGGAAGGAAATGGAGTATCCTGATGTTTAAATTGATCGAAATGGACGTCGATTTGCTTTTTACCGTTAATAAAAAAGACAACATCTATCGTAGAACGTGCACATTTAAGAAATTCATCAACAAAACCCAAATTTTGAAATATTTCCATTGATTTGGCTTGGATGGCGAAAGCACGCGATTCGTGTACTCGATCGCTTTGTTTATCTATAATTCTGAACTGAATACCAAACCGTAACAACTGACAAGCCATCATCAGACCACTAGGCCCTGCTCCAATAATCAAGACGTCGGTATCCATAAAAAAACTATAGTTCAGACTTTCCCGAATTAAAATGACCAGGCTATAATGGTCAAATATTTCACTCGTTACTCTGCTGAAGGAGAATTATTTGCACATCCGCTGTCAATCGTTTCTGCCCCAACACAGCCTCTCGCGCTTCGCTGGGCGAATAGCCAATTGTAAACAACGTTGGATAAAAAACACATTAATTCATGGGTTTATACGTCATTATAACGTTGATATGACGCTCGCTGTGGAAGAAAATCCGCATCGTTATGTTCATTTTAATCATTTTTTTACACGCGCCTTAAAACCCGAAATGCGACCCATCTCAAATAATACACGAGATATTGTTTCTCCTGTTGATGGGACAATAAGCCAAATCGGCGACATTCGAAAAAACCAACTTATCCAAGCCAAAAAAATAAACTTTAACTTACAGGAATTATTAGGGGGGGTAACAAAAATAGCGACACCCTTTCAAGGCGGAAAATTTGCCACATTTTATCTGGCGCCTCAGGATTATCATCGTGTCCATATCCCCTATGGAGGTGAATTAAAAGAAATGGTTTATGTTCCAGGATGTTTATTTTCAGTCGATGATCACACTACAAAAAAACTACCTAATTTATTTGTTCGAAATGAACGTGTCATCATTTTATTCTCCACCCCCGTTGGCCCAATGGCCGTTATCCTTATCGGCGCTATGCTGGTTGGAAATATTCATATTACCTGGGAAGGGAATATAATCCCTGCAACGAAAAGACATATTTATCATTGGCATTATTTAGATAACAAGATTTCCTTCTCTAAAGGACAAGAAATAGGACAGTTTCAACTCGGTTCTACTGTTATTATTTTGTTCTCAGCACATCGTATAACCTGGTTAACTGAATTATTAGGAAGAAAAGTAATCTATGGTCAAAAAATTGGTTTTACCTTATAAAGTGTGTTTACACTTTATAAGCGTTATAATAACATTTTTTGGTGATAAACGATGAGGACTCATGTCTATACCACAAGAAAAAACAGTTTCAGCTTCAGCGGTACATGATCATACCTATAAAATTTTTCCGAATGATTTGAACTCAACAGAAACGGTTTTCGGAGGTTTAGTCATGTCAACGCTCGACAGAGTGGCGTCTGTGGTTGCCGAAAGGCATAGTCAACGACCGTGTGTCACTGCATCGGTTGATGCGATGCATTTTTTACAACCTGCAACGCGTGGCGATATTCTCATATTCCAAGCGGCCATTAATCGGAGTTGGACAAGTTCAATGGAAATTGGCGTACGGGTTCTTGCTGAAGATTATCGTACAGGGACTCGACGCCATATCGTCTCCGCCTATTTTACTTTTGTAGGCACAGATGAACATGGGCGCCCTTCTAAAGTCCCGCGCGTTATCCCTGAAACAGCTGATGAAATAAGACGCTATGAAGAAGCAGGGAAACGGCGTGAACAACGTTATCGGGAATCCAGAAAACAGGTCAACAATAAAAATTAACTACGCTTAAAACTGATTTTAATAACAACACTTTTCAAGGCCATTAATAAAAAGAATGGAGGGTTTATGACAATACAACTATTACCTATTTTAGCGTTTAAAGATAATTATATCTGGTGTCTTATCAATGAAGAAACGAAACATTGCCTCATTGTCGATCCAGGCGAAGCAAAACCGGTTTTGGCTCAATTAAAACAACTCAACCTTACACTGGACGCCTTATTAATTACGCACCATCATTGGGATCATACGAATGGTATTCGTTCTATTTTAAATCATTATCCTGTTCCTGTCTTTGGACCTTCAAAAGAAAAAATAGTCGGTGTTACCCATCCCGTTAATGAAACGGATAAAATCGAACTAACCCATTGGCCATCATTTGAAATCCTGGCTATTCCAGGCCATACATTAGGGCATATTGCCTATTACGGGAATCATCTTTTATTCTGTGGTGATACTTTATTTACCGCCGGATGCGGTCGATTGTTTGAAGGAACGCCCGATCAAATGTTAAACTCACTGGAAAAATTAGCTCAACTTCCCGATGAAACCCAGATTTATTGTGGCCACGAATATACGTTGGCTAATTTAAATTTTGCTCAGACCATAGAGCCTGATAATACGCATATTAAAAAACGTTTAGAAAAAACGAGAGAATTACGTCAAAAAAACCTTCCTTGCGTCCCCAGTTTGCTTGCCGAAGAACGTTTAAGTAATCCTTTTTTACGTTGCAACAATCCAAAAATAAAAAAGTGTATCGAAAAGCGAACGGGGAAAAAACTAATAACACCTGTTGAAATCTTTGCTTACTTACGTCAGTGGAAAAATAATTTTAAATGAGCGTTACCATCCTGTGTTCATACCGCAACGCTATCTCACTCTATCTCTTACAGATAAAGTCACCTCATACGGATAACCACTTCGCTTCGAATTATTCGAATAACAATTATCTAAAGCATTTCCAGAACATCGATCAATCCTTAATAAAAGATTCGATCAATAGCCAAACCCGTGTCAATTTGTTATCTTTTTACGCATGAAATCACAATTAACAATCAAAAAACTTACTTTATCGGTTAAATTAGGCCATTCAGTCGAAGAACGACTATACCCTCAAAAGGTTTCTATACGAATAAAGCTTACGTTTAATGGTTTGCTTGACGCGTGTATGAACGATGATTTAGCGAGTACCCTTTGTTACGCCCGTCTCGCTCGTGCGATGCAACAATTTTGTGATGATCGTTCTTTTAAACTGATTGAAGCCTTCGCATATCAACTTTATCAATTTATTAAAACACAATTATCTGACTTCCTAAACGATAAAATAACTATTTTCTTATGTGTCACGAAGAATCCTCCCTTGTCTCAGTTAAAGCACGCTAGTTTTTCAATTCGTGATTAATACCATAGAAAAAATTTAACGAGAAAGGCTATAATAAATTAGTGTTCGGTTATATGATCGATTATTACCAAAAAATTTTTATCTTTAATTTTTAACGTTTTCAATAATCAAACACTGCACACTTAAAATAATAAAGCGCGTTAACAATAAGCGATAAAGGTTTTGCTGGAGGTCTTATGAAAAATAGCAACGATCTAAACGGTCAGCACACGCCGATGATTCGACAATATTTGCAAATAAAAGCCCAACATAATGATAAATTATTGTTTTATCGTATGGGCGACTTTTATGAATTATTTTATGACGATGCGATTAAAGCGGCTCATTTACTAAATATTACGTTAACCAAACGCGGTCAATCTGCCAATCAAGCAATTCCTATGGCGGGTGTCCCCTTTCATAGTGTAGAAAGTTATTTAGCGAAATTAGTCAAGTTAGGTGAATCTGTCGCTATCTGTGAACAAATCGGGGACCCCCACCACGCTAAAGGCCCTATGAAAAGGGAAGTAACACGCATTATTACACCGGGTACACTCAGTGATGAAGCCTTATTAGAAAAAAATCAACGCTTGTTACTGGCACTCTATAATCAACATGAACACTTTGGAATTTCTTACTTTGACATGGGAAGCGGTCAAATTCATATTTTACAAGTCAATGGCGAAGACGCATTGGCTAGTGAATTAGTCCGTCTTAACCCTGCAGAATTATTAATTAGTGAAGAATTTAAAAAAGAACACTTATTAGCCGCTTATCAAAAAACAATCCGACACCGTCCCGCTTGGGAGTTCGATTACCATACCGCAACCCATTTATTAACCCAGCAATTTAAAACGCGGGACCTCAGCGGTTTTGGCTGCCAGGACTTACACTTGGCGATACAAGCCACCGGTTGTTTATTAAATTATGTCAAAGACACACAACGCACCCAATTACAACATATCCAACCAATTCGCATAGAACGACGCGAAGAAAATGTCCTGTTAGACGCCATTACTCAACGTAATTTAGAATTAACACTTAATTTACAAGGCGAAAAAAGCAATACCTTACTGTCTATTTTAGACAACACCGCAACACCAATGGGAAGTCGTTTATTGCATCGATGGCTGCATCGGCCTTTACGGAAGCGATTAACTATAAAATCGCGGCAAACCGCTATTCATCACTTATTAACGACGGAATCCTTTATCAGTTTACAGGCTTTATTAAAACTTTTAGGTGATCTTGAACGCATTATTTCACGCATTGGATTACGATCGGCCAGACCGCGTGATTTAAGTCAACTTCGGTTGGCTTTGTCTATTCTTCCTGAACTTCATAATAAATTGAGCACTTGTTTTAATGTGCCTACATTTAAAAAAAATTCAGCATTACTTGTCTCATTACATCAAGAAATAAAAACCTTTCCTCAATTATTTCGCTTATTACAAGAAGCGCTTGTTGAAGACCCTCCAGCAATGACGCGTGAAGGTGGAATGATTGCGAAAGGGTATCATTGTGAACTTGATGAGCTCAAAAATTTAAGTGCACATACCGGACAATTTTTAATTGATTTAGAAAAAAAAGAACGTGCGCTTTCCGGGATTAGCACACTTAAAATTGGCTTCAATCGCGTTTCAGGATACTACATCGAAATAAGCCGTGGACAATCCAAACTGGCTCCCTCTCACTATATCCGTCGACAAACATTGACCAACGTTGAACGTTTTATTACTCCTGAGCTCAAAGAATTTGAAGATAAAATTCTAAGCGCTCATTCTAAAGCGCTCCATTTAGAAAAAACACTTTATGATGAACTACTCGATAAAATAAGCTTTTATCTGGCTGATTTACAAAAAACCACGAATGCGCTCGCCGAACTAGATATATTAGTTTGCTTTGCAGAACGGGCTGCAACACTCCATTTGATCTGCCCTTCATTAACTAAAAAACCAGGTATTTATATCGAAGAGGGACGACATTTGGTGATCGAACACGCCTTAGATATTCCTTTTATCGCCAATAGCTGTCATTTAACGCCTAAACAACGTTTATTAATTATTACAGGGCCCAACATGGGCGGAAAATCGACTTATATGCGTCAAACGGCTTTAATTTGTTTATTAGCCATGATCGGTTGTTTTGTGCCTGCAAAAAGCGCTACGATAGGCCCAATTGATCGAATTTTTACTCGAATTGGAGCCGCAGATGATCTTGCGAGTGGCCGCTCAACCTTTATGGTCGAAATGACAGAAACAGCGTCCATTTTACATAATGCAACGGAAGAAAGCTTAGTCATTATGGATGAAATTGGGCGCGGTACCAGTACTTTTGATGGTCTTGCCTTAGCGTTTTCTTGTGCTGAATATCTCGCTCAGCATATTAAAGCTTACACTTTATTTGCAACGCACTATTTTGAATTAACTCGATTAACGGAAGAAAATACATTTATAACGAACTGTCATGTTAATGCGAGAGAGCATAACGATACTATTATTTTTTTATATACCATCGAAAAGGGGCCTGCCAATCAAAGCTATGGATTACACGTCGCTCAGTTAGCTGGTGTTCCCAAGCCCGTTATTCAACGGGCCAAACAAAAATTAACAGAACTTGAACAAAATACAATCGTCACGAATAAGCCATGTCCAAGCACCACTTCACCGAAGGTGTCTATCAATCCTGATATTATAAAGCTTCTTGAACAAGTCGATCCGGATCAATTAGCACCCAAAGAGGCGCTTGAAATCATTTATCGATTAAAATCCTTACAAGGAATTCCTGTATGAACAACCCCAATGAGAAAAACCCTTTTATTCAAACGTTTATTGAAGAAGAATTAACGGTTTCTGAAACGAAACCCAACCATTTAGGCGATCAGGATGAGAAAGAACGATTAGCCTATCGTCGCCGTGGAATTTACTTGTTGCCGAATTTATTTACCATCGCCGGTTTATTTGCAGGATTTTACGCGATCATCACTGCCATGGAAGGTTATTTTAATGATGCGGCCATCGCTATTTTTGTTGCGATGATTATGGATTTTTTTGATGGTCGCGTTGCTCGATTGACGCATACGCAAAGTGCATTTGGTGCCGAATTAGATAGTTTATCGGACATGGTTTCTTTTGGCATTGCACCCGCGCTTGTTATTTATAGTTGGTCTTTAGAAGGGTTAGGTAAATTAGGTTGGTTAGCTGCATTCGTCTTTGCCGCCTCTGGCGCACTGCGTTTAGCCCGTTTTAATACACAAGTATTACTGAGTGATAAACGTTATTTTAAAGGATTACCTATTCCTGCAGCAGCCGGTGTTTTAGCCAGTATGGTCTGGTTATGTGTTGATTCAGAAATTTTAGGTGATACGATGAGTCTGATAACCGCCGTAATAGCAGTCATTATTGCAGCGCTCATGGTCAGTAATATCCGTTATTATTCCTTTAAAGAAATTGATCTGAAAGGACGCGTTCCTTTTGTGGCTATCCTATTGGTTGTCGTGGCTTTTGTGAGTATTTCACTTGATCCTCCTAAAATATTATTTTTGGTCTTTTTCTGTTATGCGCTATCAGGCCCTCTTCTCAGTTTGTATCACCTCTATAAAAAACGCGCTTTACGAAAAAAAAATCACTAGAAGGCTTGACGATTTCTTTTACCACCAAGAAAATCGTTTACAATAAATGGAAAAAATGTTGAAGATTTTAATTAACACTCGGGTATATTAACCGCAAGGGACTTTGCTAAACCACCTAAAGCGGTTTCCTTATAAAGTGACATCATATCTTTTCCGGTGGCAAACATGGTTTCAATGATTTTATCTAAAGATACTTTTTTATTCTTCCCATTTTCCATTAACGCTAAATGAGCCAATTTAATCGCTTTTTCTGCACCGACGCCATTACGTTCAATGCAAGGAATTTGAACCAACCCTGCAACCGGATCACACGTTAACCCCAAATGATGTTCCATCGCCATTTCAGCGGCATTTTCAATTTGTGCTAATGTACCTCCTAAAACAGCGGTTAGCGCGCCTGCAGCCATTGAACACGCAACACCAACCTCTCCCTGACAACCGACCTCTGCGCCCGATATGGAAGCGTTTATTTTATAAAGTAATGCGATAGCGCCCGCTACGAGTAAAAAATCAATAATGGATTGTTGACTCACGTTGTCATAGAAACGACGATAATAGGTTAAAACAGCAGGAACAATACCCGCGGCGCCATTCGTGGGAGCCGTGACAATGCGACCACCTGCTGCATTTTCTTCATTAACAGCCATCGCATAAATGGTGGGCCATAATAAGGCGTTTGGAATCATCTTTTGTGTTGGAAGCGCTTTATTATGCATTTTATTATAAAGATCGGACGCTCGACGTTTCACATGAAGCGCTCCGGGTAATGTTCCTTTCGTCTGGCAGCCTTTATCAACACACGTTTGCATGATATCTGCAATGTTCAGTAAATCAGCAGATACATCTCTATGGGGGGATAAATGCTGTTCATTGGCAAACATAAGTTTAGGAATCGTTAAGTGATTCTGCTCACAGAGGCTAAATAGCTCCATTGCATTAGAAAAAGAATAAGGTATTGAAATAACGTTATCTGATTGAGAACCCAATGTATGTTCCGTCACAATAAAGCCGCCTCCAATAGAATAATAAACTTGACAGCTTACAACACACTCTTTTGTATTGAACGCAGTAAAACGCATACCATTGGTATGTAACGGCAATTGTTCTTTTTGTTGAAACAATAAATCGGTTTTTTCTGAAAATGAAATATCTTTTTTTCCTGCCAATTTAATTTTACATCGTTTAATAATGCGTTGAGCACGTGGGACAACTTCATTGGGATTGACATTATCTGGAAGCCATCCCTCTAGTCCATTTAAAATGGCATTATCCGTGCCATGACCACGACCGGTGAGTGCCAATGAGCCAAACAATTCAACCTGTATACGGCTTGTTTGATTCAATAAATCACGATTGAACGTTAACTTTTCAATAAACGCGTAGGCGGCTTTCATAGGGCCATTGGTATGTGAGCTCGATGGGCCTATACCAATGGAAAACAGATCAAATAGACTAATAGCCATACATACCAATTATTTTTTAATTCATTGTTTGGGATATTTTAACGTTTTATTTAACACAAAAGAAGCATTGCACTCAAAAAAGCTCAATAGGATCGACATCCAATGACCAACGAACACGACGACTACTGTTTAGCAGACTAACCGGTTTAATGATTTGTGCTAATACGCGTTGTAAAACATAACGGCTTTTTGCTTGTAATAGTAATTGACTACGAAAATAACCCGCACAACGAGGCCGCAATGAAGGAACTGGACCCAGTACATTAACCTCCTTTTTAATACATTCAGCTTGGATTTTTACTTCATTTAAAAAATTAAATGGATAGGCTGCATTGAAAGCCTCGGCATGAATGAGGGCTAAATAGCTATAGGGTGGTAATAATGATCGTTGCCTTTCTTGTAATAAAATTTCACTAAAACTAAAATAACCTTGTTCTATCAAATGATTAAATAACGGGTGTTCCGGGTGATGGGTTTGGATTAATACCTCCCCGCATTTATCTGCACGCCCTGACCGGCCGGCAACTTGCGTTAATAATTGGCCTGTGCGCTCGAGCGCTCGAAAATCTGCACTAAATAAACCACTGTCTGCCTCTAAAATACCGACCAACGTGACATTAGGAAAATGATGTCCTTTTGCTAACATTTGAGTTCCAATCAAAATTTGGCCTTTATTGTCATGAATCGTTTTCAATAGTTCATTGAAGCTTCCTTTCCGTTGAGTGTTATCTCTATCCACACGAACGATGCCTATATGAGGAAAATATTTTTGTAATGTTTGCTCTAAACGCTGCGTCCCTTGACCCAAGGGAAGTAATTGTTGTCCTTGGCACCCCAAACAATACCTATCTAAAGGACGTCGATAGCCACAATAATGACAGAGTAAATGAGCGGGGTTTTTATGAAAGCTCATTTTTTGCTCACATCGTTGACAATCTGCGGTCCAGCCACAATCTTGACACCGAATAACCGGCGAAAACCCACGCCGATTTAAAAATAAAAGCACTTGCGATTGTTTTTGCAAATGCTTTTTCATGGTTTGTAATAACGAAGAGGAAAAACCGTGATCCATTTTTTCATGACGTAAATCAATAAAACGAAAAGAAGGTTGCCGTGCCATCCCTGCTCGCTGAGGTAAATGTATTATTTGATACCTTTTTTGATGCGCATTAAAAATGCTCTCTAAAGAAGCGGTTGCTGAGCCTAAGATAACTGGAATATTTTCTAAACGTCCTCGTACTAATGCCAAATCTCGCGCGTGATAACGTAATCCTTTTTGTTGTTTAAATGAACTATCGTGTTCTTCATCGACAATAATCACTCCAGGACGTAATAAAGGCGTAAATAATGCGGAACGCGTCCCAATAACGATGGATGCCTTCCCTACTTTAGAAAGTAACCAATTTTCTAAACGTTGCGTGTCGGTTAACTTCGAATGAAATAATATCAAGGGAACTGAAAAACACGTTTGAAAGCGTGCCAACATTTGTGGTGTTAAACCAATTTCTGGAACTAATACTAAGGCTTGCTCGCCTCGATTCAGTACCGCCTCTATAACCTCTAAATAAACTTCAGTTTTTCCACTTCCTGTTACACCATTTAAAAGAAACGTTTTAAATTGACCAAGTGAATGAATAATGGTTGCAACAGCCTGTTGTTGATGATTATTTAAAGGCAGCGCTTTACGGGATTTAGAAGAAATTGACGTGTCAGTGTCTTTATGGGTTTTATTTTCTTTTAAAAATTTTTTAAGTTTTTTGCTCATTTTTTCTGACCGTAAAGCATTCGGTAACGCATTTGCAAAAACTTCCCCGATAGGACAATGGTAATAACGACTTGTCCATTCTATTAATTGTTGTAATGAATCCGGTAAAAGAGGAAAATCATCAAGAATAGTGATTACTTGTTTGAGTTTATTTTTTGGCCAAACGGATGATTCACTGGTTTCCATTAAAAAACCAATTTTTTTCCGTTTCCCAAAAGGAACCAACACCCGTAAACCTTTTTTTAACTTCATCCGTGGAAAATGGCTTGGCGCCAGATATTCAAAATATTGGTGTAGGGGCGCCGGAATAGCAATTTTTAATATATTTTTTGAATTTGAAACGTTGTCTACCGTATTACTCACATGCAATCCCCTGTTGTTGGATACCCCAAAGGCATATCATCTCTCATGGGTAAATGTTAAAAACAAAAACGGCGTTATTGCGTCAAAAAATGCTGTACTGTGTCGATTATTTTTTTTAGAACAATGCTATCCGATCGACTTGTTCTATGAAGGTCCATTTTGATATGGAATTGTTGAGGACCCACGGTTCCTATCCACAACGGATTGGTGGGTCCGTATAACACAATCGAAGGAACCCTTAAGGCTGCTGCCAAATGACTCAAACCGGTATCGACTGCAATGATCATTTTAGCATCTGCTATCACTGCTGCTATTTCATTCAAACTGAGGAAAGGCAAAACGTGTGATAAAACACTTTTCTGTGTCAGCCGTTGAGCGTTTTCTTTTTCGACTGCATTACCCCAGGGAATAAAAACATTCATCCCCCATTGAGTCACTTCTTTTATTAGTAAACACCATGAATGATAAGACCATTGTTTCGTCAAACAGCTTGTATTGGGTATCAATAAAATATAATCTTTGGGTAATTCGAGTTTAGATTGACACCATTTTTCTTTATCAATGCCGTAATGAGGGGGTGTTGATGGTAAAGGATAGTTTAAGGCTTGGGAAAATAACTGTCGTAACCGTGTCATGGCATGTTGCTGCCAAGGCACAGAAAAAGTTTGCTGATAAGCAAGGCAGGCTAAATTTTCCCGGACTGAGTGTTTATCCATGCCGAGGCGATAACCGCGACTTAACCGTGTTGTAATAGCGCTTTTGATTAACCCTTGGGCATCTAAAACAAAATCGTACGATCGTTCGCGTAATTGTTTACAAAAACGTTTTAGTTCTCCTGTTTGAATCGCTGAAGGAAGTTTTTTTCGCCATCGTCTTAGACCAATAGGAATAACCTGTTGGACTTGCCTATGCCATTTAGGAATTTCAGTAAATGCTTCTTCGACCACCCAATCAAACTGAATATGAGGAAACGCAAGGGTTGCGTCCGTCACGGCAGGTAAGGTATGAATAATATCACCCATTGAAGACATTTTTATCAGTAAAATTCGCATTAGAAAATGAGGTTTCGAGTAAGTTTATAAATTTTAAGTGACTGATGATGGTGAATGAATGGGAGATAAATAATTCACCAATAGATGGTATACCTTAAAAACCTTTAATTGATAAATTTGATTGAGTTGCGGCGTAGACGAATGATAATGACCGACGCCTTCCCATAAATTTGAAGGATACCGAGCCATTGCATGGCCCAGTATCCAAGTGCCCACATTCACATTCACACACGGATCATATTGTAATTGGCGCCGCGTATACCCATACAAACGAATCTTCGGCAACCAAATTGAATTAATTTGCATCGGTCCATAATCGAACGTTCCGTTTTGATTGGGTGAGGCGGTGCCTTTCTTCCCTTTTTCCACAATTAAAACGGAAAGAATTATAGTCGCGGGGACATGATACCTCACTGCTGCCTGATTAATACATTCGATGGGAACCCCTTGAATTTCTAAAGCACTAATCATACGCGTCTTGTTTATCATTGCTGTTCGACATTATGCTCATTTTTTTGGGTAATAAATCCCATCGTCTGCTGATCACAGCGGGCAAGCAAAATAATAAAAGTCCGCTCAACAAAATCAGATCAAATTTTAATAGATTATGAACTTTTATACCATGAGGGGGAAAAAAACCAAGGATGAACGTCAAAAAGCAACCAATTAAACCCACCACCGTCACACTTCCAATACCCCAATGACCTCCTGGAATACGATAGGCGTACTTTCTATCGGTTACTTTAAACCGTAATCGCCAGGCACTTAAAAATAAAAAAATATAAAATAAAACGGCTAACTGTGCTGTCATAACACTTAACAACCAATACACATCATTCACACTTGGGATTAATATAAAAAGGCTCGTCAACAACGAAACGAGAAGTCCTTGAATAAGTAATAAACGAATGGGAACTCCCCATCGATTAAGCTTAAGTAGTCCCTTTAAACTCGCAATTCGACTTTCTAACGTGGCTATCCATAACCCACGTGTAGGGCCTATAGCCCAGGTTGAAATACTGCATAAACTCCCCATAATCATAAACACTATCATAATGGGGATAAAAAATGGCAGGTGATAATTCGTGAAAAAAACGACATAAGCATCCATTAAGCCAGATAATAGACTCTGTTCACTGTTTGGAACAACAATCGCAATGGCTAACGACCCCAGTATTAAGGTTATCAATATTAAACTTGCCGACAAAACCAGTGCACGCGGGAAATCTTTTTGTGGATTGCGGACGTCACCTGCATGTATTGCAGACATCTCAAGGCCCATCAAACCAAAAATAATGGTCGTTAAAAATGCTAAATTATCCACGTTATGGAGGTTAGGGAAAAGTGCATCCGGAGAAAAATGGATTGCGAGCGCATGTGAATTTTTAATCCAAAAGAACGCTAAACCAATGACAAAAAGTATAGGAATCAGCGTACCGACTAAAGCACCGACGCAGCTCAACCCATTCGAAACCGATAAACCCAAACAACTTAATGCAATAACCAACCACCAAATAATTAATATCGCCGTTAAAAGATAAACTCTATTGTGTCCTAATTGGGGATCAATTAAATACGCAAATGTACCCATCACAAAAGACAGAATCGTTGGATACCACACCACGTTATATATCCATTGCAACCAAATCGCAAACCATCCCCATCGCACGCCAAATGCCGTTCGAATCCAGATATAGGCACCTCCTGTACTAGGCCAAGCAGTCGCTAGTTCAGCCGTCACTAACGCCACGGGGATAAAAAAGAATACGGCTGCGAGAATGTAAAAGAAAATTAAGGAATAACCAAATTGGGCCGCAATAGGCAATGAGCGCAAACTATTCACGGCAATGACATTCATCATCGCGAGACTAAACACACCCAAAGGCTTTTTAATACGCTTATCCCCAGTTTCTGCTATCATTATTTTTTATCGTGTTTATAGCTTGAAACAATCCAAAGAACAGCGCCAATAGAAATGGCGGTATCGGCCAAATTAAACGTCGCGAAATGCCAATAACCGAGACAAAAATCAATAAAATCGATGACATAGCCCAAACTCAGCCGATCGTATAAATTACCAATAGCCCCCCCCAATATCAGCGAAACCGCACACGCAACCCCGTTGTTGAGTCCTCCACGATAAAGTAGACGTATAAGATAAATACTCACAATCCCGCTTATCGCTGAAAAAACCCAGCGTTGCCAGCCAGACGCTTGACCCAAAAAACTAAATGCGGCCCCAAAATTATGGGTCAAAATAAAATTCAAACAAGGGAATACCGAGACGATACGGGTTTTATCTAACCACAGTGTCATCCACCATTTACTTAAATAATCCAAAACAATAATGAAAGCACTGAGCCACAGCCATGATAATTGAGATGTTTTTTTTCTTTCTTGCATAATGTCAAATAGATTAGAAAAAAATTGAATGTTAGGCATAAATTCGTCGTTCACCCTGTCCATCAGGAAGGTTCTGTACGCAGCGCAGACAAATTTCAGGATACTCTGGATTTTTTCCCACATCAGAACGTCGATGCCAACACCGCGCGCATTTTATTTTTTTTCCTACAATAGAAATAACCTGTATTCCTAACTTTTCATCATGAATCGTAACGAATACAGACTGCTCGGGTGGCATCGCCGTTACTATTTGTGCACCGGATGTTATCAACACAAATCTAAGCTCGTCGTCTAATGCGGAAAGCATCTTAAAAAGTCGAGAATTTTTTTGGACATACAGTGTCACTTCTGCTTCCAATGAAGAACCTAATTCTCCATTTATCCGTGATTTTTCAATCATTTTATTAACTTCGTTGCGAAGTTGAATCAGTATATTCCAATACGTTTGTCGATCAGAGGGCGCATAAATCGCTTGTAATGGATCCTTTGATAAAGAAAACGACAATGGATACCATTCATTTAAAAACACACTCTTCTCGCGTTTTCCTGGAAGATAGCACCAAATTTCTTCTGCTGTAAAACTAAGAATAGGCGCTAACCACCGCACCATGGCTTCAGCAATGTAAAAAAGCGCCGTTTGCGCAGAGCGGCGTGCAACACTGTTTTTTTGTAATGTATATTGTCGATCTTTGATAATATCTAAATAAAATCCACCTAAATCATTAATGCAAAAATGCTGTACTTTTTGGTAAATGAGATGAAATTGAAACCCTTCATAAGCATTGATAATCTCCTGTTGCAATCGGTTTGCGCGTTCTAGAATCCACATATCTAAAGACAGCAACGTGCTTGGTGGAATACAATCTGTTGAATCAAAATCATGTAAATTGGCTAATAAAAAGCGAATTGTATTTCGAATTCGTCGGTAAGCGTCTACGGTATGTTTTAAAATTTCATCCGAAACAACCATTTCTTTCCGATAATCCGTTGAAGAAATCCACAAACGCAAAATATCAGCACCTAAACGTTGGATCACTTTTTCAGGGGCAATCACATTCCCCAATGATTTAGACATTTTGTGGCCCTTTTCATCGACAGTAAATCCATGCGTCAAAACAGATTTATACGGTGCTTGGCTGTTCATGGCGATTGAAGTTAATAATGAAGATTGAAACCATCCCCGATACTGATCGGATCCCTCTAAACAAAGAGAGGCAGGATAGGCGAGCTGTGAATCTTTCATTAAAACGGCATAATGACTAACACCGGAATCGAACCAAACGTCTAAGCAATCCGTTAATTTTTCATACTCTTTGGCTTCTTTCCCCAATACCGCTTCAATGTCTAATTCGTACCACGCTTCTATACCTATTTCCGATACACGACGGGCAATCTGCTCTAACAAATGAAGACTACGGGGATGGAGATCACGGGTTAAACGATGAACAAATAAAGGAATAGGAACCCCCCAGCTCCGTTGTCTTGAAATACACCAGTCAGGTCGATTGTGAATCATTGTGCGCATCCGGGTTTTTCCCCAGGGCGGAATCCAATGAACGTCCTGAACAGCTGCTAAACTATCTTCTTTTAACCCTTGTTTTTCCATGCTAATAAACCATTGAGGTGTTGCACGAAAAATGAGAGGAGTCTTATGACGCCAACAATGGGGATAACTATGTCTAATACGTTCTTCTTTCAATAAATTATTCGATTCGCTTAACGTTTTGACAACCAACGGATTGACTTTAAATACATGCTCGCCTTCAAAAAGTGCCGTCCCCGGTAAGAAACAGCCTTGACTATCCACTGGATTTATTAATGGCAATCCATACTGTTGGGCCATACGATAGTCCTCTAAACCATGTGCGGGCGCCGTATGTACAGCCCCTGTACCCGCTTCTAAAGTGACATGATCTCCTAAAACAATGGGTATTTGCCGATGATAAAAAGGATGTTGCAAGACCACTTTTTCAAAAACCTTGCCCACAGATACGCCTAAAGGTTTATAATTCGTTCGTTGATAACGTTGCATACACGATGCCAACAAAGATTTTGCGATGAGTAAACGTTCAGATTCTGTTTGTACTAACACATATTCAATTTCTGGATTCAAAGCAACTGCTTCATTCGCAGGTAATGTCCAGGGTGTTGTCGTCCATATCGGAATAACGATAGGCCCGTGGCCTGCTTCAGCATGAATTCGGCTTAAAAAATCCTCTTCATCAATGACTCTAAAACGTACATCGATTGCGGATGAAACTTTATCCGCATATTCAACTTCAGCCTCAGCGAGTGCTGATCGACAATTGACGCACCAATGCACCGGCTTAAAACCTTGTTGTAAATGTCCTCGACTGATAATTTTACCTAATGCGCGAATAATATTGGCCTCAAATCGAAAATCCATCGTCAAGTAAGGGTGCTCCCAATCGCCCAGCACGCCTAGTCGTTTAAATTCCTCACGCTGAATCGTCACTTGTTGAGCCGCATATTCACGACAGGTCTGTCGAAAGGTTTTTGCTGTCAATTGAGCGCCGACTTGACCGATTTTTTTTTCAACATTGAGCTCAATGGGTAACCCATGACAATCCCAGCCTGGAACAAAAGGTGCATCGAAACCACTGAAGGTTTTTGATTTCAAAACAATGTCTTTCAAAATTTTATTAACCGCATGCCCCATATGAATATGCCCATTGGCATAGGGTGGCCCATCATGAAGGATATATTGAGCTTTCCCCCGATTTTTTTTGCGTAATCTTTCATAAAGCGATAGATTACTCCAGCGTTTTAAAATCGTAGGCTCTGCCTGCGGCAAGTTGGCCTTCATTGGAAATTGAGTATGCGGAAGATTTAAGGTTTTTTTATAGTCAATTGTCATATTCACACTGCGGTTAAGCTAAGCTCGCTAAATTGTATTAAAATATAAAACGCTTAGCATAACAGCTTAAGAGACCGACAGTATAGTTTAAGATCAAAGAAAACCTAAATCTTAGAATGTGTAATCCTTTCGATTAATGCAATTTAAGAAAAAATGACTGTACGCGTAGAATTTATTCTCCCTTACATAAACCAGCTAATAGACAGGTTCCACTAACCTCCCAACGTAACTGACCGTTTGTTTGAAGAATAGGCGATAAAATATAGGTAAAATGATCAACCTTATTAATACGAATCCGCTGTGAGGTTGCTGTGATTTTCCCATCTTTACCCACTTCCACCGTTGCAATATATCCTTTATTCTGATTTTCTGCTTTAAAATTACTGGGGATCCCATTTTGACCCGGGGTACTGCATGCGGCCAAATTATCATTTTCATGCATACACGTTGTCACTGCCAATTTAAATGGGCCTGTCGCTTGAAGAACCTCGGCAAACTTAGCACGATTACTATAATTTTGATAACTGGGTATGGCGATGGCCGCTAAAATACCAATAATCGCAATAACAATCATGAGCTCAAGTAACGTAAGGCCTTTTTGCTTTCCTTTTGCTAAATACATATATCACGCCTTTGTAAAAAACTGATCTATTTAGTTTAACAAGCTACGCCCATTTAAACTAGCTTCTCATCAATAAAAATTGAAACGCTTCGATTACTCAGTAACAAACCTACCCAAAAAAAATAGACTGGTGCATTTTTCTCTACTTCATTCAGACCAGAAAATATCTTAAAAAATATTATTTTTATTTATTATAAAATAAATAGATATAATCTACTCAATTCAATTATTATTTAATATTTCATTAATATTTAAAAAATATAATTCATGGATAAAAACTAAGTAAGAAGGGTGGATATGCCATTACATTTTTATAAAACATTTAAAGAAAACTGTCTAAAATTAGTTAGACGTTTAAAAATAATTGGAATGGATGTGCATGCCACTGATGCGAATGGATACACCCCGTTAGATAGAGCCTGTTATGCAGGCCATACTGAAATGGCAGAAATTTTGATAGAAAACGGCGCCGACGTTAACACCGCCAACATTTATGGAATCACCCCCTTATTTTGGGTCAGTGAAAAGAGTCATATTGAACTAGCGCAACTGCTGATAAAAAACGGCGCTCATGTGAATGCCATTAATGTTTATGGACATACCCCGTTATTTTGGGCTTGTAAAAAAGACTATATTGAATTCGCAAAATTACTGATAGAAAATGGAGCCGACATTAATATCACAGCCCATAATGGGGCGACCGCATTTCATTTAGCCTGTAGCAGAGGTTATATTGAACTCGCAAAACTATTAATAGAAAAAGGTGCCGATGTGAATAGCACCGACATTAATGGGTACACATCTTTAGATAGAGCCTGTTATGTAGGCCATCTTAAAATGGCAAAAATGTTAATAGAACACGGTGCTCATATTAATACCACTGATATCAATGGATTCACGCCACTATTTTGGCCCTGTGAAAATGGTCATGTTGAAATAGCAAAACTGCTCATAAGAAACGGTGCCCAGGTTAATGCCACGAATACCAATGGGTTCACACCATTATTTTGGCTCTGTGGAAATGGTTATGTTGAATTAGCAAAATTGCTGATAGAAAACGGCGCTCATATTAACCTCACTAGTGTTAATGGGTATACACCACTTTCTTTGACGTGTAAAAAAGGGTATACGGAACTCGCAAAATTACTGATAGAAAATGGCGCTCATGTCATGATAACAGATATTCATCAACGTACGCCCCTTTATTTATCCTGTGAGGAAGGTCATATTGAACTAACGAAATGGCTTATTATTTACCATCTTTCATTAAAAAATATAAAAATAGAAAAACCTGATTTTATCAAAAAAAATCAGGATCTATCTGCCTATTGGGATGAAATTTTATCTTTAAAACAAATCATTTTTTGCCAAATATCTCTGTTTGATTTTTATTTTATAAAAGATATCGGGAAATTAGAAATAATATCCTGTAATAAAGAAGTACGCGCTATAATAATGGCAGAAAATTTTATAGACCACTATCCAAATTTTGGAAAAAAAATTAAAGAAAATTTTAAAAAAGGATTATTAGCAAATAATGCTTTAAAAATTCTATCCACTATTCATGATCGTCGTGATAAACAAAAATGCTTACCGCCCGAAATATGGAAAAAAATATCAGAAAACCTTGATGAAAAAGACTTAAAAAATATAATCGAAAGTAAAAAACTTTCCTATAAATTTTAATCTTTTGAAACCAGAAAGTTTCTAAAATTAATTTTTAACTTTAATAATTCCCATAATACTTTGACATCGTCTGAAAACGTTCAAACAAAAGTAGAAAATGCAGTAATGAAAAATAAAAGATCGACTCCTACATTATGTTGATTTAAATAGTATTTAATTAAATTATTATTTTATAATAATAAATTGTACTGTATTGGTTATAACAACCATGGATAGATCAACGTCACACAAGGAAGGGACTTATGACTGCACTCAATAGAACAATTATTTATTCAAATTCAGAATTTTATCAACCCATGCTACGTTCCTACGCTGAAGCGGATGAGGATGTCATTGCTTCCGCTCTCATAAAAGAAAATATGGGGAATGTTCATACCAATTCTTCGTTAGTACAAACCTATATTGCGGCTTGTCTAACACAAAAAAATATTAAGCTCGATAAAATCAAATCGATAGAAAAAACTCAAGAAGAAACCCGTGAACATGCTCGATACTGGCTCAATTCGCTGGTCCCCAAGATTAATGCAACCTATACCGATGTTTCTGGATTTTGTAATCTATCCAGTTCGTATTGGGAAGACTTAATTAAATTAGCTGCGGAGATACAAAACGCCCACGATGAAAATGCAGAAAATTTTAAATTGGGTATTTCCGAACTCAAAGACAACATTCAAGATAAAGAGAATAAAACGCAATCACTTATCAATAAGCTCGCTTTATTTAGAACTGATTTGGAATCAGATAATCGTAACTTTCAAGCCATCGTCACTGATGCGGATCGCATCTATGCGGGTAGCGAAGGTGAACTCCAAATGACTCGAAAAAATATTGATGCGCTATCAAGTGCGATAGATAAAGATATAGGGATTATTGCAGGCGGTGCCGTTGCCACGGTAGGGGGGATCGTCATGATAGGTGTCGGTGCTATCGGAACTGTCGTCACGGGCGGAGCCGCAGCAAAATTAATTGTAGCGGGTGTCTTTACTACGTTAACCGGCGTCGCCATGATAACAGCAGCCAGTATCGATCTGAAAAACAAACAACGCGACTATGGTGAAGCTTTACAAAAAATAAAACAACTTGAAGATGAAATGGCGGCACTCGAAAATGCTAAAAATCAATTTACTTCACTCAAAAATAATAACGACAATGCTCATACTGCAGTAGAAGGTATGCGGAAAACGTGGATTACACTGAATAACAACTTTCAGGAGCTAGAAAATTTAGTGAATATTATTAACCCTGAAAGACGTTTTATGCTCGTCAATAAACTTAAAGCCGCACAGAAAAATTTTGATGATTTGAAGCAATTAGCCATCAATGCCCAAAAAAATGGAAGCTTAGAAGTAGTCGTAAATTCTGAATTAGCCAATTCGCTTCGATTTACCAAAACATTCTACTCCTTCCCTACATTAAATATCTCCACGAAGCGACTCAATAGTCCTAACGCTTGGACAGTACCGCTCATAGAGTTAGCCAATCTCAGTTATTAAAACCACTGTTAAAACGATTTCACTACTATTTAATAAGGATTAAAAAAATGAATCATTTTATTTTCAAAGATACTCAAGAACCTGCTAATGCCATCGTACAGAAGGTAAAGTCATTATCTCCTGCTGACTTTCCAATTGCCTTAGATCAACTCATGTCTACACAATGTTTAAGTCAGGCTAAATCCATTGTTTTACTGTTACAAAAAAATGTTGAATTAAATAAATTGATAGCAATAAAAACGCTACAAACTAAAATGCGTGATATTGCTCGCTCCTATCTTGATGAATATATACCTCAAATTTTATCGCTTTTAACCGATATCAGCGGTTTTTATAATTTTTTTTCGAGTTATTATCAAGACATTTATGAACTCATTCATTCACTCAATGAAACCAGTGATGAAAATGAGAAAAACGGATCGATAACCGACATCTCAGAAGCCATTCACGATTTACATTCTTTCACGATAAAGAAACAAGATAAAGCAAATGCACTCGTGACCGATTTAGAACAATACCGCGATGATCCACAGAAATTGGAAGATACTCTAAACAATACGCAAAAAACAGCCGAGCAACTTTATGTGGGCGAATCTACTGAAATTAAGGCCCTAGAAGCTTCACTGCATGAACTCAGCAAAGAAATCAATGTAATTAATGCACAAATTGCTAGTGGCGCATTACACTCAGTAAAAAATATTTTAAAAATATCTACCTCATTAGTGACAGAATATAGCCCGGAAAAACCACTCACAAAATCTGATCAATCAAAATCAGAAAAGCTAGAAAGCAAAGTTAAAATAACTGAAGGAGTTAAAGAAGAAGTTACAGCAGAACCGATACCCGTTATTAACGGTAATATCCAAGCCTTTTCTGATAATAAACCTATCCCCTCCCTACACCAAGAAAAATTGAAAACAACGTTAACACGCTATCGTGAATCCATTGAAAACCTAAAAAAATACAGCATTGAATCCAGTGTGTATTTCGCTTTAATACAAGAATGGAAAAATTTTGTTAAAAGTATTTGCTTGATTGAAGGATGCATAAAATATCTTGCGATAGCTTGGAAAGGATTAGCAGAAAATTTTGAGGCATTCAAACAAAAACTCATTTCTCAAACAGGCATGGATAATAATGACATTGATTATATGAAGCAGCAATGGTCATTAACCCATGATGATTTGACAGCGCTTTATCAAAAATCGATTTATTTTCAAAACTCAACTTATTTAGAGGTGATTAACTCAATAGAAACGTATGATCGTACTGCGGTAGGTATCCCTCGAGTCAAAAATGGACGCTTCATGCAAAAAATTATTGCCGAAAATTCTAAGGATAAATTACAGCATGAAAATTCATCAACTGAAACTATAAAATAAGGAGTCCTATCATGTCTAATTTAGCGCTCCATTCTAACCCAAGCATCATTTTTTCCGCATATTCATCCTTAGATTTATCGAAAGATATCATTCTACCACTCACTGAAAATATTCATGATTACGATCCGATTTTTAAAGAGAACTATCAGATCTTATTGAATTATTTACCGGATGTATTAAAACAAGACGCGTTAGTCATTCAACAATTTACCAGTACATTGAACTCAATCTGCAATAAAGTGCTTGAGATTAAAAATAAAACGTTCATCATTCGCAATGAACTTGGTACTATCCGTGATGGCTTAGCACAATCGATTCGGGATACACAAAGCAAACTGGATGAATTGAGTGCAGAAAAAGAGTCACTGATAGGCCAAAAACAAGTTCTTGAGAAACAAATTAAGGCTAAAAAAGCCGAAATTGATGGTTATCGGATCGCATTTTGGCTATTTAACTGGATCATTGCGATCATTTTAGAAAGTATAAAACCATTCGATGCGGCATTAAATGAAATTAAAAGAGAACTCGCTGCCAAGCAACGCGAGATAGAAAATCTCAATGACAATGAAAAACGGTCGCAACAATTATTAAATCAATCCGTCGATTTATTTAACGTCAATCTCCAACTCTTAACGCAATGCGATACCATAAAAGGTAATATTGAAAATATTCAAAGCTCGTTAAAACGATTGGATGTCGAATCTCATTTTTTAAAAGCCAAATTAACCACACTTGAGAAAGATTGGTCCAACTTAATGGAGATTGTGACACAGCATCCTCGCTGAGAGTTTGTCTATTAAAGCAATTATTTATAGAACTAATCGTAAATTATAACGGAGAAAGAAGGGTAATAACGTTGATAAGTGTGCAGACTATAACGAAGTTTGACCGCATAATTTTAAAAAGAAATGAAGTGAAATGAAACGCGCGAAAAATATCAAAAGGCGAGTGTTCATTAAACTGTGTCACAGATGATTTAACGCTTGCAACAATTTTGTAGACATTAAAAAGCAAGACGCTGATAAAACTGCGTTCAAATTCAACGGGAGATAAATAACCTCCTGTTGAATGAACGCAGTGATTGTTATAAAAGACTTCGATAGGGAAATTAATCCTGCGATGAAATATCAACGTGGCTTATTGTCGGCTTTACGGACTAAGCCGAATAACTTAAGTGCAAAACAGCTTAATAAACGCAATGAATATTCAAAACAACAGCCTGCCATTGATGCAATTTATCAATTTGAGCAAAGACTTTATCGAGTATTGATGAAGAAAACCATGACGGCTAAACGCTGCCAACGAATTATTCCCTTATTTTTAAACATGATAAAAGAACTTAAGCAAAGTCCTTTTCACTCCTTAATGAAGCTAGGAAAAACACTGTATCAATGGCGTGATGAAGTCGTACGGATGTGGCGATTGAGTAAAAGTAATGGAATAACGGAAGGGTTTCATCGTAAACTGAAATTGATTCAACGTCGCGCTTTATGGCTTTAAAAATTTTGAAAATTACCGCTTAAGCGTTAAAGTTTTATGTGCTTAATCTGCCCCCTTAAGTGGGAAAGACCCGAAAGACCCTGATTTAATTGGTGCCAACGAGACGAATCGAACGTCCGACCTACTGATTACGAATCAGTTGCTCTACCGACTGAGCTACGTTGGCAATTTTATAGAAAGAGCCGAATTGTAGTCAATTTGAGTTGGATTAGCAATTTAGTCTTTGAGTTATTCATGCCAGATGTACCAATTTTGTACCAACTATACGTTCAGAGGCCGCTTTGAGGTGATCGCTACTTAATAGAGTAATTTTTGTTTAGGGATTGAGAATAGTATAGGGGGTTGATTATTTAAAGCTTCGTGGGGTCTTTCCTTGCGCTCTCCCATTAAGACGGGTCATTCCACAGTGTACACCGGACTCATCGATAAAAATGAGTTGTGAGGGATCTAAAATGTCGAGTTTTTTAAACTGCTTACGCTTTTCTTAAACTTCTGGTTTTTTTTGCCCAGCTGGATAAAATGTTTTTTTATAGCTTAATTTTAGACGCTTGCAGACACGGTGCACTGCCATGAGACTCACAGAAATACCTCGCTTTGTTTTGTATGGTATTTCAGGGGTTTATTATAATCTTAATTTTTCGCCTAATACGGGCGATAGAGGTCAATCAGAATCCCACCTGTCAATTTTTCCGCTAATTTTGTGATGAAATATTAAATAATATCTTTAATAGTCTGACAAAGTGCATAAATATCCCGTTTGCTATGTGTTGTTGAAATTGCAATCCTTAATAAACTTTGACCCTTAGCCACGGTAGGATACATCGCTGCTGTTACAGCAAAGCCTCTTTTTTTAAGCGTTTTTGTATATTCAATGGCTTTTAATTCATCGCCTACAAGAATTCCACGAAAAGGCACTGAGCTATCTGCTTTGACACTATTTTTTATCAGTAGTGAATCAAAATAATTGACATTATCCCACAAAGCAGCTTGCAGGTGATGTATTTCTTCCGATAAATGAATTTTAGCTGAAGCAACAGCTGCATTAACAACCGAAAGCGCTAAGGGACCAGAAAAAACATACGTTGGTGCAAAACGTTTTATAAAATCGGCATCTTCTTTACTATTAAATAATAATACACCGCCTAACACCCCAAAACCTTTACCTAATGAATTAACAAGAATTAAACGGGGAGGGAATTTATAATCTAAACATTTTAGCGTATATCCAGCCCCGTGTGTACCATGTATAGAGGTTCCATGTGCATCATCGAGATAAACATAACCATTATATTGCTCTGCTAATTCAAGTAAAAATTTAATAGGTACAATACCCCCCATAGAACCGATACCATCAGCAATAATAACAGCTGTATAATCGTCTTGTTGAATTTTCTTGCAGGTATCCTCCAAATGTTGCTGATCTTTGCAGTCCACTATAATAACCCTGCCAAATTGTTCTAGTAGGCCGCGATTAATTTGGATAGAAGAATGAGCCGTTTTGTCAATTAAAAAAGTAAAGCCCTTTCCACGCACTGGAAAGCTCGGCATTTGACCCGATCCTAAAACAGGAAAAAGTCCCAAATGGGCCATATGAATCGTAGGAAATATAACAGGATAGGCACCGCAGTAAATTTTTTTTAGAAGAAATTCAAGCTCAACACAAATAACAGGCTGCATACGCGTACGCGCCGCAGCAAAAATAACACCTAATTTCTCTAAATGATCATTACTGTGCTTGACAAGCCTTTTATCTTGATCCAAACCCAAGTAAGAACAAGATACAAATTCAATTAAACAATCTCCACAGGCTAATTTAACCCTTTTTCCTTCTCTTGCTATGATCAATAAGTTATTGATTTCATCAAATGCTTTACTTTGAAAATAATTAGACTGTGCAATCTTAGCTTGCATCCAGTTTTTATCGCCCATTAAATTAACCTTTTTATACTTATAATTTTTCTCCCATCATAATACACCAGTCAGCAAAAGTATTTAACGTCATTATATTTTTAAAACCAGCTTTTGTAAGCATGATTTCTAGTTCACCTTTAGAAAACTGCTGTCCTTCAGTCCATAACAACATATTTAAATTATATGCAACCACATTTTGTGGCCCTGTTTTATCTTCATTTAACAGCATTTCGTGAATAATTATTTTTCCATTTTTTGACAAAGAAAAAAAACTTTTTTCTAATAAAAAATAGCAGCGTTCTATTGACCAATCGTGCAAGATGTCTGAATAAAAATGAAGGTCAGCTTCAGGATAAGCATCTAGCCACATATCACCTGGGTGAATAGATATCTTCTCATCCAGCTTATATTTTTGGATATAACGTTGGCTCAATTGACAAACGGAGGGCATGTCATACACGATACCCTGTAAATTATTTGATTGTAAACAAGCGTAAATAGCATGGGTACCGGCACCTCCCCCAATATCCAATAAAATTTTATGATCACTAAAAGAAAACTTATTTACCCAAGCTTGAGCAGGCCCTTTACTTTTAGCATGCATAGCCTTAGTAAAAACTTCAAGTAAAGTAGGATCGCTGCGATGCTTCTCAAATAAAGCTTGTCCCGCATAGATTTGTGGTTTTCCTTTAAGAAGGGCTTGCTTTATCGCTGAGGTAGAGCGAACCTCTTCTTGTCGAATGAGCAGATCAAACACTGCGCCAAAATAATAAGCGCCGTCTTCTAATAAGTAGTCTTTCCCATAGGGAGTTAAACTATAAAGATCATCTTCTTTAATAATCAACTTAATAGAAACACATACTGACAATATAGCCTGAGCAGATCGATAAGGCAGAGAAAGCGTTTCAGAAATAGAGACTATACTTTTTTTTTATGACCTATAGCCTCAAAAAATCCAATATCATAGGCCGCTAATAGCGTTTGTGAAATTAGGGTATGATTAATCAATTGTCTTATTAAATGGTCATCGTTAGAAATATTTAAGTTCATTATTATTCTTTATTTACATATTTATTTATAGTTGCTTGCGCCACTTCTTTGCTTAAAGGTTTCAGTATAAATTCTTGCATACCAACCGCTAATCCGCGATCTTTATCTTCCTCAGTATGATGCGCAGTAAGTGCGACAATAGGAATTATTGAACTTCCACGTTCTTTTTCTAGTTTTCGTAATTTCTTAGTCACTTCAATACCATTCATATCAGGCAGTCCTAAATCCATAAAAACGAAATCATAGCTATTTTCTGTGAATAATTTAATAGCTTCTTTACCATCAACTGTCATATCAATGGAATAACCTAACGGTGCAAGTGTAACCTGGATTATTTTTCTAGCGATCGCTGTATCTTCAACCACTAATAATTTAATACTTGTCATTTTTATTATCTCTTAGTAGATTATACAAAATCATCCGTTAATGGAATTTTAAAAGGTATAGTACAAACAAAATCAGTACCTTCTCCTAATTTACTCTTTAAATCGATCTCACCTTTCATCTCCTCTATAAACTGCTTCACAATAATCAAACCTAAACCAGAACCTTTATATAAACCCTTATTAGAAGGCGACAAACGAGAAAATTTTTCAAAAATGATATTTTGTTGCTCGAGTGATATTCCCTCTCCCGTATCTCTGATAATAAAACGAACCAGGTAGGTGTCGTCTGTTTTATCAAGCAACTCCACATGAATGGAAACTTCCCCTACCTTAGTAAATTTAATTGCGTTACTTACGAGATTGATAAGTAATCTACGCAAGCGATAGCGGTCACCAACAACAATTTTTGGTAGATCAGTAGATAAATGAGAAGTAAAAGTCAATTTTTTATTTTTAGCTGCTGGCATCTCAATTTTTACCACGCTTTCTATGATATTTAATAAGTTAAATTTTTTCTCTGTGATTGAAAATAAACCCAAGGAAATTTTAGAGAAATCTAAAATTCCATTACAGTAATCTAATAATTCTTTCGCGCATTGCGTAATGTCACCTAAATACTCTTTTTTAAGCGGATCCGTTTCTTGTTCCCATAAAAAACTAGCCATCCCCCAAACTCCATGAAAGGGCGTTCTAATATCGTGCTCCATATTTCTAATAAATTCGGTTTTTAACAAATTAGCCTGTTCAGAAATGGCTTTTTGTTCGTTTAATTTTTCTTCCAATAATTTTTGATCAGTAATATCAACGGCTACGGCTAGTACTCCTATAATTTTTCCATTTTCATATAAGGGCATTTTTTCAGTCCTTACATAATAATAATGCCCATCGGGTCTTTTGTGTGTCATTTTATTTTCAAAAACCTTTGTAACCTGATCGCGCATAACCTCCAAATCGTCTTTCCTAAACTGCTCAGCTAAGTCTTTTCCCCATTCAAAGTCGCCATCTGTTTTTCCTACAATCTCAGTCCTATCATTGAAACCAGAAACCTTAGCCAAATTATTATTAGCGCCCATATACCGTCCTTCTTCATTTTTCCAATAGATATATCCTGGTAAATTAGCAATAATATTTGCAGCAATGGGATCCGCTTCAACCATGGGAATAGAAGCATCTTTTGAGTTTGTTAGATAGTTAACTGTTTGCTCCAACAAAACCATCTGTCCTTTTTGCTGTTCAATAACGTTTTTTAGCAAACTGACTAAATCCATTGACATAGGTGCCTCTTTAGTTTTCCAAAATTTTATTGTTTATTTTTTTAATGCTTTCACTCACTTCAGAACCTAAGCCTTTATCACGAATATCCAAGCCGTATAATATAAGGTTATTGCATATATAACCCTAAGAAACGCGCGCACTGCCAAACTCTCGAACCAACCGTCATCAGAATCTCGGCTTGCCATTTTTTCTTCATGTTAATTACTCCTAGGGTATAAAATGAGGTTTTGTATTATTCCTCATAGAAAAAGCCTCTGCTTGTTAAGGACCACTGTAGATATTCGTCCATAATTTTCACAAATTGCTGTGCAATGGAACATAATTGGTAAGCGAGCTTCCTTTCCTCAATTTCTGAAATAAAAGATTTTTCTTCCTGTTGTAGAAACGTTTCTATCTGCTTCTTCAACATTCTTAGCTGGAATTTATATTTTCTTCGATAACCTGGCAGTAAAAGACATTCATTAATTGTCTGTTGAAGATTTTTAGATAAAATGGGTTTTATTAAGACAAGGTCTGCTCCTAAAGCTAAACATTCTTGTTCTAGTTGCTGGGCAGCATGGGCTGTATACACAATCAACGGTGCGGGCTGATTAAAGTCACATTCTCTAGCCACTTGAATTACCATTACAAACCATTGCACCAGACTAATCCGGCAGCTAGATCCATGAAAATTAAGTTGTAAGCTTTACTATTTATTAAATTAATAGCAGTCTTAGCGTCTTTTGCTATTTCAATTTGATAACCTAATTTAGATAAATGATTTTTTAATAATTTACGACAAAGTCCATCATCTTCTACTAATAAAGCATTACAGATAATTTGTTTACTTACTTGTTCTTTTTGTTTATTGTTTTCCAATTTATTTCCTTTATTAGCCTGGTGGAAAATAAAAAAATCCCTAAAATTTCAGGGATTCCTATTTAAAATTTATAAATATTTAAATAATATTAACATTTGTTTTGTTATTTTTTATTTAATAAAAAATACAAATACAATATTTTTAGTGTATTTTCTTTAAAACACATAGTCAAGACAGGAATAAAAAATAAATATGTTGGGTAATAAAATATTTACCTATATAGAAAAGACTAAACTAAAATTCAAGGAGTGCTGATCCAAATCATAAGCGCATTACAAACTACATCTTCTTTAATTTTCTACAATCACTACAGGATCTGAATTGCGATCCCAGTGATTATTCCAAAATTCAAACCCTTTAGTATGAGCAGAAGCTCCATCCTTTAAATTATTTAAAAACAAGTCTCTCTCTGGATTGGAAAAATCTCTCGGAAGAACAATTTTAATTTGACCAATGACCAAATCTTTTCCGCTGCACGCTGAACGGTACGGAACGGTTAAGAAATAGGTTCCTCCCTCTCGTTCTCGGTTTTCAAATGCTTGAATGATTAGCGCTTCCTTATACTCATCCGGTTGCGTTAAAAAAGCATCAAAGGCAAGTAATGCATATTCACCACTATAAAGAGGAATCGTGTCATAACGTTCTCGCGCTTTGGCGGCTGCACATTCATAGGAGGAGCTTTCAAAACGCTCAATCCACGCTTCGTCTGTTTTTTGAATAGCAAGCAATGGTGAAACATTCCCACCATTTAGACCTTCTAGAGACCAAACCATATGTGCTGTATAGAAGCCAACAAACTGAAAAAAATTATACTTATTATGACCGACCATTGTTTTATGAATCTGAACAGAAGCTTTCAAATTATTTTGTGATGGATCGCGGATATAGCGTGACGTCTCACCCTCTGAACATTCCCATTCAAGATGGTCATCATCGGTAATTTGGAAGTAAGTTTTTTCTTCCCGGGGAGCTGAAGGCTGATCGGTAATCAGTATATTATTTTCAACGCGATAGGTAAGAAACATTTTTTGCTTCTTCTGTTCGCTAAGAAGACTATAAATAAGTTGGCCATCCTCTGTAAAATGAAGCTTCACATTTCCAAATTTTCGGATTGATTCGATATCCTCTGGATCACTTATCCAAGTGCCCAGCAATAATTCACTACTCGTTTTCATTATTTTTTCTCTTAATTTTTTGTAATTAAATCGATTAAGTGCATTTTTGTGATTTTATAGTATAGGTAATTTTCTCAATGAGAATCAGCTTAAAAATAATATTAAGATTTCATTTTTTTGATGAATTCCCCTCTTCGTCATCTTCAAATTTTCTTTTTGAATTAGAATCAAATCTAAAATTTTTATCCATATCTTTCTTAAGTCGATCGTAATCCCTTTTTAATCCAATATACTCTGGATGATGTTGCAGATATTCATGAAATTCAGACATCATTATTTGGAATTTTTCTTTTTCTCCAGAATCTAATAACAAAATTAAAAGTTTTCTTAATATTTGTGCTCTGACACGTTTTATTCCAGCATGTAATTCACCAACCTCTATTTCTGCATTCTTTTTTCTGCTTTCTGCTGCTTCTAACCAATATTCTTTTAACTGTCCATCAGTGATATGTTTATCAATCGCTGGAATAGCAAATTCAGCAATCAATTCGCTGATTTCGTGAAACAGTGCGTCCACATCTGTTTTATCGTCGTAATGCCACCACTTATCATCACCATTTAACCATTTTTTATCTTTTTGCCGGTAAATATTATGTTTAGGTACCACATCGCCAATCCTTGCTTGCCAGTGATATTCGCCAAGTAAAGGATATTCTCTGATTTGTTTTTGGTTAAATTCAGCTAAAAAAAACTTTGCGAGGATTATCGAATAGATACCGATGTTCATTGTAAATTTAGGAAATCCTTCTCTATTTCTTTGGAAATTAATGATGCCTATATTACCTTGCGGGTGTCGTTTATAATAATTATTTCCTCTTGAAGTAAAACCCTGTTGTTTCATAAAAGGTCTCATTAGCTTCATTAAGCGATTAAATATTTCATGATACATGTGCATTCTCCTAATAAATTAATTTATTATTGTACGCGACAATTGGTATAGTTACTTAAATTAACAGGGCACCCTGGATAGCGTACTACTTCGACAGTATACCCTTGCTCTCTTATCCAAGCAGTTTTCCATTGTTGGGCACGTGAACCATCTGTAATACATGTTTTCACCTCATACCCTTTTTCAAATTTTCTATCTGAAATAACAGCGCCATCTAAGAAACGGGCACCACGAGGGGTACGCATATGAAATTCAGATTTTACCTCAGAACCAGGATATTGTTGTTTTAATAAAGAAATATGGTAATCACGCGCGGCATCGCCCCATACCTTATTTCGCCAAACACGTTGTCCGGCTTGAGTAGTTTGCCTTGCTAGAACCTTCATATAAGCCGGATTAATATGTCGTGCAATCCCTAAAATGCACGCCCCCATAAACAACTCGTCTATGATTCGCATTGACATCGTGCCGTATGCTAGCTGGCACCCATAAACAGCTTCCGTCAAGGTTAATCTCTGCTTTCGTTGCACCAAATTTCAGCTCAACAAAGGAATTTTCTAATTTTTCACCGTTACTCATTTTTTCTTTTAAATGATCTTTATGCTTTTCAAGCGCTTTTTTAGTTTCAATTTTAACGATTTCATCTGAATGAGCAGATGGATGAGTAAAAATCCGATTTAAATGGTCGAGGGTGTGTTCCGGATAGACCTTCTTAATTTCTCTGATCACTGTTCGATGCTGATATTCCATTAATTCTTCGAGTAAAGGTTTATCATCTCCTTTTAAAAATTTTTCAAGTAATTGTGTTCGCGCAACATTCCATAAATGACTTAATTGATCTTTAAATAAAGTTTCAAGTTGCTCAAGACACGCCTCCTTTTTTTTCTTGGTTAATTCAGTAATAATTTCTGGAATTTTTGGACGAATGGATTCTTCCCATAGTTTTTTGGAAACGCTTTCCGTCCATTTTTTTAATCCCCATTGTGCAGTAAAATGCTGATTGAGCAATTACGCATGAAATTTTTGACAAAAATCTTTGACTTCTTTGGATTTTGCTGTAAATCTCAACGATCCTATCTGTTTTCGCACATCATTGAGTATTTGTTGTTGCTTCTGACGCACATTTTCCTTAGAAAATTGTTTTCGCCATCGCTCAAAATTCTTACTCATATTGTCTTTAATTAAAACGCTGATTTCTTGTTCAGTCTCCTGCCAATAACGATGCTCTTTTTCACTCCAAAGGGTTTTATCTTTCAAATAGTCTCGATAATCCGACATATTTTTCTTATTGAGATCACGCTGGCTGGCCATGATATTGACTAAAACGGTGGCTTTACTCAGCTCGCGTAAACGACCTAATTCAGGAAAATAAATCGCAAACTCGTTGTAATGCGCTGTAAACTCCTGAGCAAAAATAAACTCAGGAGAAAAACGATGAGAAATACCGGCTTGGGTTGCCGCTTTACGTGTTATTCGATAGATTAAACGCAACGATTGAGAATCATCGATTAAAACCTTTTCTTGGTCGTCACGTTTCCTCTTGCTTAAACGAATGAAGTGATGGCGATCCGCTTTGGGAAAGACACAGCGCTGCTCTATTTTTTGATTTTCCCAAAAAATAATTTCGCCCGTCTTCTTAATAACAATCATGGCTGAATCAGAAATCAATCGAGTTCCCGCTTCAACTTCTTGTAATTGTTCAGGCGTCAATAGATAACAGTCCCATCCTTCACCGTCACCTTCTTTATCGACGAGATTGCCATCGGCATCCCTGACCATTCTCTGATGTTTGACGATCATCTTCATCTCATCAAAAGCAAACAATACACGACCCGTTGTATTGAATTCCTCATCGTCAATGGCATAAGGAACAGCGTCTGATTCAATCCAAAAACGATGTACAGCCTCTTGATGATTATCTTCATGGAAATTATCAATAATCTTTTTTAAATAAAGCGGTAGTTTCTGAGTGACTTCGTCGAGGGATCTTAAATCATAAGGATGTTGACACTGCACCTCCTGACCTACCGTTAAGAATTTTAATAGGTAATCCGTCAGCAACATTGTATGCAGTAACTGTGAATGACATAACGTCGATGGTGCGAAACGCATTTGATTGAAGGGATGATAAGGCATGTCAGGATCAACCGAATCCAAGCTAAAATAAGCCGATGTCATCTGATTTTGAAACATTTCGTCCAGATCAAACAAAGTCAATAACCGATTAAAACCAGGTTCATCCGCTTGACAAGAATCCAGAATAAACGCCATTTTTCCGGTTGTATAATTGATTTGGGAGTATTCAATTAACTGTGTCAACGCTAAACTAAATCAACAATTTTAGGAGTTGACATGAAACAAGCCATACTCAGTAAAGAATTTGAAGCTGAAGCGATAGCACGGCTAAAATCAGGAGAATCGTTAACAGGAAAAGATGGAATATTAACGCCGTTAATAAAACAAATTATCGAAGCATCGTTAGAGGGGGAAATAGACGCTCATTTATCAGAATCTAAAGCAACGGATATCTCAAATCGACGCAATGGAAAAACCAGTAAGTTATTAAAAACGGGGACAGAAAGTTTTGAGCTAGAAACACCCCGAGACCGTTTAGGAACGTTTGAACCACAAATGGTTAAGAAACGTCAAACGGTTTTAAACGAGTCCTTAGATAACAAAATACTGTCATTGTATGCACTTGGGATGAGCTATGAGGCGATCCAAGAACATCTGGCGGATATGTATGGTCTTGAGGTTTCAGCCGCTAAAATTAGCTTGATAAGCGATAAATTAATGCCGGTTATAACGGAATGGCGAAATAGACCGTTAGAATCTGTGTATCCCATCGTATTTCTCGATGCCATGCATTTTAAGGTGCGTATTGAAGGAAAAGTCAGTAGTCGTGCTTTTTATTCGGTTTTGGGTGTTAACAATCAGGGTCGTAAAGAAATTTTAGGGCTGTATCTTTCTGAAAATGAAGGTTCTCGTTTCTGGCTACACGTTTTAAATGATTTGTGCGCTCGCGGAGTTGAGGATATTCTCATTGCTAGCATTGACGGATTAAAGGGTTTTCCTGAAGCCATTGCTGAGGTTTTCCCCCAGACAGAAATTCAGCTTTGTGTGATTCATCAAATCCGTAACTCATTAAAGTACGTGACCAGCAAAGATCAAAAATCCTTTATGGCTGATTTAAAATTGGTTTATCGTGCGAGCTCCAAGGATTTAGCCGAGCATCGCCTATTGGAGCTTGATGAAAAATGGGGTAAAAAATACCCTGCTGTGATTAAGTCTTGGCAAACTCAATGGGAGCGTTTGTCTCAGTATTTTAAGTACCCAGAAGAGCTACGACGTATTGTTTACACAACGAATATAGTGGAGGGGTTTCATCGGCAAGTGCGTAAATATACCAAAAATAAAGGCGCTTTTACTAGTGAAAATGCCTTACTTAAATTAATTTACTGTGCCTGTCAAAAAATACTAGAAAAGTGGTACCAGCCCCTGCATAATTGGGCCTTAATTGCCTCTCAACTACAGATATTTTTTGATGGCAGATTAAATTTACAGTTACGATAAAATTATTAATGACACAGTTTTGTGAACACTCTCAAACTTAATACCAATCCTTTTACAATAGCTTGCGATTTATTCAGTCGTACAATTTGTTCTAATGCTGCTTTTAAACTAAATCGCTTCTTCAACAATGGCATTTCGCCCGACGCTACTTTCAGACTTTCTAATATTTTATTTAAAAACTCCAATAATGCATTGCTGGATTGAATCAAGTCGCTCGTATATTCCTTTACTTTTTTTGGATTATTTGATTGCATTTGAATTAAATGCGCACACCCAACAATTCCTGATAACGGAGTCCTGATGTCATGTCGCATGTTTTCTAAAAACTCGGTCTTCGCCTGATTCGCGACTTCGGCTTTCTCTTTTGCAAGAATTAAGTCCATTGCACTTTTTTTCAATGGAGTAATATCAATTGAGGAGCCAATAATACCGATTATCTTGTCTTCCTTATTGACTAACGGCATTTTATTAGTAATCATTGTTTGAATAGTACCATCACTTAACTTTCCAGTTTCCTCAAAGTGATGTAACTTCCTAGATTGAATTACTTTTTCGTCATTTCTTCGTAGTGTGTCGGCTGATTCTTTCCAAGATAAATCGTAATCGGTTTTGCCAATGATATCTTCAAAAAAAGAAACTCCTATCATCTTCAGCATCGCTAAATTACAACCTAAATAGATACCATCAAGATTTTTCCAATAAACACTGCTAGGAGTAAGGCTCAATAAATGATCAAAATACTTATCTTTAGCGAATTTATTATTTTGGGAATTAGTATGCTGCATAATAATAGAAATCCATGTTATTAAAATAGAAATAAATTTTCAATCAAGCGCTATGTATGTTTAAAAATAGTTTGATCAGAAACAATACTGTCTTCTAAAGGTACAGGGGAGTTCATAGAATCCGCTTTAGTAAAGAACCCATAGGAAGACTTCCCTTCTTCCGGTTGGCCAGAGGAGGAAAAATACTCTTTTGGTTCACTATCCGGTAGAGGTAAAACATCGCCTTTTAATTGCATTATTTTTTTAAACCGAAAATTAACCCATTTAAAGAGATTTTTTTGTGATACGACTTGTTTGTAAACGTATTCAAGTGCCTCAGTCATTTTTTCAGGGTAAAGTATATACTGGGAATGTTCTTGTTTATATAGCGGCCACATTTTCATGATAATCGCGCATTCCTCTAGTAAATAATCACGGCAACTTTTTTGTAAAACGTCGTCATTGATAGGAGCGCTAATGCCTAGTTCTTGATATCGCTTATTAAACCGAGATGAGAAAACCTGAATGGAATTGTCCATCGTTTTTTGAAAAGCATAATCCTGAGCAAGCAAATTAGAAATTTCTAAAAAAGCTTCGCGGTATCGTTTTTCATCCTTTAACCACGTATCCCATCGAACTATCGTATAATCAACATTTAAATGCTTTAGTGTTTCAATGTTGGCTTCTATCCACTCAGCACCCGCCTTCTTTGACATAGAAAGCGCTTTTTCTTCATCCGTTTTCCCATCAATTCTGTAATTATGTCTTTGTAAACTATCACAAACAGCAATTGTACAGTTTGTTATTCTTACCGATTTATGTAATCTGTTTATAGCCTCTACAAGCGCTGCTAAAGCTTCCCCATCATGTTTTTTTGAACCTACACTAACACCAATAATTAAAGAAGCCTCTTGCACGAATGGAGTTTTAAAATCTTTTTTAATAGTATTAAGTCCGCTGATTTTATGATGTTTCATTGAATGCATATAATTTCCTCTGATAAGTTTTTTTGTTTTAATATAATAAGTAATTTACTATCGCAGCTCATCATCAATCAATAAAAAACTATTGAGCGATAAGTTAAGCTCTTCTGCTATTTCAGCTATATTAACCGCTTTTAATGACAACCCAACCTCCCGATTCAGAAGGTAAGCAATCTTCAAAACAAATCAAAATAATAGTACCTGGGTTCTGTCTCAATAGACTGTCTGGATCAAGTCGTTGCTGAAATAGATGCGGATAAGGAGAATTTTTACTTCAGTAAGCATTTTTTATTATTTTTTAATTTTCGGTTTAGACTGAATTAAATCATTTTTTATAAAATATAACAAGTCGGTAAATTCATTAATTTTTTCTTCGATAAATCTCCGTTAATTGATTGAGAAACAAAATATAATGGAAAATCAATTCAACAGCAACGAATTTATTAATCAAATTTATCCTACTTTTTTAGGGCCGTAAGCTTTGCATTTTGTGAGATTGAATTATTTTTATTTTTTTACTACACTAAATAGATAATCTATCTTCAGGAATTTATTATGCCTCTTATTAAAGGAAAGGCTGCAAAAACGCCAAAAGGCATTTCAGCGAATATCAAACAAGAAATCAAAGCGGGAAAACCTCAAAAACAAGCGGTCGCTATTGCTTATCGTTTGGCTAAAAAAAACAGGGGTTCTAAAAGAAAAAAATAATTATAATGACTACTTGTTACCGTTGGGAACAAAAAGTCCAATAACGATGGACTAAGAAGTTCCAACCTAAAATTATCGCCGAGGAGAAAATTTGGCTTAAAATATAGGTATACTTGATTAAAAAAATCTTCATTAATAAAAAATTTAGAGAAAGTCCAAACACTGCATTGACTGAAAACCGGACTAAACTTTTTTTATGTGATAAATTACTTTTAAACGCAAAATAATGATTCAAACTATAATTGAGGATAGCCGCAACAATATAGCCAACGGTGGAGGACCCAATAGGATTAAGCCGAAGAAATTCAACCAAGCTAATTAAAATTGAAAACTGGATGAAGGCTGAAATAGCGCCCACTAAAAAAAAACGAGAAAATTGTTTCGTTATCGCTTTCATAAAATCAACAAGGTTAACACAACATTAACCGCTTTATTTTTTCAATAATCAATTTGTTTGTAATGCAAAGAAACGAAGGCTAAGGAAAAATAAAAAATTCCAATAAAAATAAAACTTGTCATAAATCGACCTTCTGCTTGAACGATAGTTCCAATAAGAATACCTAATAAATTACCTAATTTTAATGAAGTATTACTTATACCCACTATTTGTGAACGGCTATCCTCTTTTATCCCTTTTAGTAAAAAGGTAAAAAGTATCAACGGAATAGCACCAAAACTTATCCCTAAAAATAAACTGAGTATAAGTGCTAAATAAACTTTAGAAATAAATGCATAACACCAGTAAACGAAGCCACTCACAAACAAAACAACAACGAGAATTTCTTTACCCAATAAAAAATAATTAGTCTTTTTATCGAGCACTTGGCCAAGGGCAGGTGCTGTTATTGACATCATTAAAGCCATTAATGCATAAATAATACCTACTGTTATAGTATTGGAATGGAGTTGCTCTACAATATATAAAGAAAAAAACGGGGTCGACATCCAACGTGCGGCTTGTGTAAAACAAATAAGCAATAGCAACAAACTTTGTTTTGAAGTATTTTTTTTACTTTTAAGTTCAATTTTTTTATTTTCAAAAAGAAAAGGATTCTCCGTCAAAAATTGCGCTAAAAATACTGAAACTAAAGCACACACTAATCCGGCCATCATAAAAATAGAAAAATAGCCGTAATAATTTGCTAAAAATCCACCGCAAATAGGGCCCAAAATACTCCCCAATGCGGTAGCCGATTGCAAACGTCCCACAATTTGACTATGCATCTTTGGAGAGGTTATTTTAAGTGCCCACGCTTGTGCGGCTGCCGTAAAACCAGCCATGGCGCCCTGTGATAACCTCACTAATAAAATCCACCCTGGGTTTTTTAAAAAAATAAGCATCCACTGGCTAATCGCTAATGCAGCTCCTGCACGTAATATCATTTTTTTATACCCGAAGCGCTCACCCATTTTCGTCCATATTAACGTTGTAAAAATGGTGGTTAATAGAGGCGCCATATAAAGAGCCCCACTCCAATATTGTAACGTTTTAGGGTCAAAAGAACGATAGGAAGCGATAATTAACGGCCAGTAAGGATCGCTCATATCCAGCATAGCGATAATAATTAGCTGACTCAACATGATATAATGTATCTGAGGAAAGCTTCTGGTATTAACTATCCTGTTATCCATCGTTATAAATTTAAAGGATTCACGATCTGAAAAAATAATCCCCCATCACGTAAATAATTTTTTTCTAGTCTCATGCGAAGTAATGCCTTTACTGGCCAATGTGTATTTAAAATTGCATTAAATTCATTTTTCCAACTCATTGGACACATTCGATTTTTTAATGCGTAAAATCTCTGTTCAGTTATTTTTCTAATAATTTTCCAAAAAGGTTTTTCTTCACAATTAAAATAATTTGCTAAAAGTAATACAATCTCCCCTAAATGCAATTGATAGACGGTATATAAAAGTTGGTTTCTAACGGTATCTTTATTTTTTAAATAAGGTGAATGTTCAGTAGTACTATCTAAAGTAATTCCCGTCGCTTTTAAACTATCTGCATGAATTTCAATACCATCAAAATCTCTCGCAATAAATCTTTTAATTTTACCTTCTTTAAGAATAGCTAACGTATTTTGCTGATGTCCTTCTAACGCAATACCATAGAGTAAAAATAAATCTAAATAACTACCTAATACAAGATCCGTATAATGAGCAAAGTAAGTTAATGCTTCCCGAAAGTTTAAACAACCTGCTAATTGCATAATTTCAATAAATAAACTCGTTTCACTCTTTGATGATTTTTCAAAAAGCGCAGCAACAACAATAGCAACTTCATTATCAGCAAGATGATTTGTTATATTTTCGCGAAAAATAGCCGTAAAATGTTTCGCCTCATCAATATCTAACTTTTTTAAATGTAATCCATAAGATTCCGGCAATAAATCTAAACGATTCGAAAAATAATTTTCTATTAGTAAAATTTTTTGCAAAATATTACTAATTTTAGGCATATTTTTTGTAGAAATAGGTGATAAGGTTCTTACAATACTCGTCGCTTGAACCGCTACTGGCAATTTAATATAAGGTGCATTAATATTTTCCAATGGAGAAAGTGTACGAAAAGATAAGGTTGGGCTTGCCATAATTTTAGATTTATCAAAAATAACAATAATCTTATTTTCAATATATTCTTTAAATAAAGGGGATATGAAAGTAAAATAATTAACTTGCCAAGGGTGTACGGGAAACGGAATATAATTTTTAACGTCTAAGTTATTTTCCTTCAATTCCTCCAGCCAACATGACCAGGCTTTGGGATAACACTCGGTAAACCATTCCGTAAAATCCGTATTTTTTTTCATAGATTCAATATGTACATAATTTTTTTGTACTGCTGTAATATAAATTCCTACTTTAGACTTAAATTCAGGTGAATAATTAATCGTATCTTCGTTTGTAAACCCTAGTTTGGTTTTAGCACAAGGATGGTAAGGATGCCCGTTAAACACAGATTGTTCAAATTGTAAAGAATTATTTGTTATTTGTGATGATTTTAATAAACGATTCAGTTGAAGTCGAGACCCTGTTTGAGTTCTTTCAGCCAGTCTATTAATACTGTATTTTCTACAGGTAGAAAGTAATGCATTCTGCAAATGATTCGCTATTTCCTTGTAAAATTTTAACCATTGATCCATATTTAAAATATTTTCTAATTCATTTTTCACAATATCTAACAATTTTAAAGGATCAGTAATGGTCTGTTTTAAAGAAGTCAATTTATGTTTCAAAATTAAGCTGTCAAAATGAGTAAATCTTAACAACGAAAATAATTTCACGCGAGTAACATACATAAAATAATTAGATCGTTGAAGATCAAAAATGACAGTGGCGTTTTGATAGTGATAAGGTAAAATATCTTCACGTAAAAACGCTAATAGCAACTGTTTTAAGGAATGTTTGTTAACCTCAGAAATACATTCATTTATTGAAAAATGAAGAGAATTTAAATAATTATGTTGTTCGCCGAAGCGCATCTCTTGAGTGGCTACTCTATCTATGACATGCATAATTCTTTCCTTATAATTCAAATCAACTTATGAGTAGCATTGAGCTACTAAATATTTCAATGATATATTAAGGTAGCTATTTATTCATGGTTTTAGAATTGAGTCAAGAATTCTCAATAAAGTATTTTTTCTGTTTAATCTCTGCTTTACACGATTGCTCACTAACTGAAAGACTGAATATGTCAACTTTTTTCGTATTTCTATTATTATTAATGTTTATTCTCGCTTGCTTATTCAATTTAAAAAAAACAAGTTTGATGATAGGATCCATTGTAATTTTAAGTTATTTTTTCATAGGTAATGGCGTTATTCCTGCCTATCTATTACACAATTTACAATCCGCTTATAATTTGTCTACACCTATCCACTGGAAACAAAAAAATACTATTATTTTATTAGGCGCAGGCACCAGTAAAGATCCTAAATCTAATAAAATCAGACCGAGTCTATTCGCGTTTTCTAGAATTATACAAACAGTGCTACTGTATCATAAATGTAAAAAAGCGAACACCATCTGCACTATTTTAATCAGTGGCGGCGATCCTTTAAATAATGGAAATACCGAAGCAACAATTTATCAGGAGGCTTTATTATCCTTAGGCATTAACGCGAAAGATATTCAATTAGAAACGCAAAGCAACAATACTTACCAAAACGCTAAATTTTCGAGTTTCCTTTTAAAAAAACAGGATAGTAGCCAATTATTGTTAGTAAACTCAGCATTCACGTTAAAACGTTCACTTCTATATTTTTCATTTTTTAATATTTACCCAACGCCTATTGCTTCTGATTTTATTACGATTCCTTTTACTCGTTATCCTATTGGTTACAATTTTGCTATGAATGATTTTGTCATTCATGAATATGTTGGGATTTTTCGTTTTTATCTCTATGATTTTTTTAGAAATAGAATTTCTCTCTATGCAACCCATTAGTTTTTTTTAAATTCTAAACAGCTATATTCATAGGCTCTACGTAAACCTTGTAAGACTAAATCTGGAATAATAGTATCAAATAGGTGGGTCTTTTCATAAAGCTGAGAGAATCCCCCTGTACCAATGACTTTCACTATTTGATGAGGAAAAACTTCTCGCTTAAATCCTGAAATAATCTCTTTCAATGCACCTAAATGACCATAATAAAGTCCACTTTGAATACTTTCACGCGTTGTTCTGCCCATAACAGTGCTGGGTATTTCTATATCGACCGCCATCAATTTAGCGGTATTATTTTTCAAGGTCTCCATGCAAAGCCGTAACCCGGGCAAAATAGCGCCCCCCAAATAATTTCGATCGGCACTAATCGCGCATAAAGTTGTCGCTGTACCCATATCAACAAGAATTAAAGCTATTTTTGGAAAAGCCGCGATTGCACCAATCGCGTTGGCAATTCTATCCGCACCGACTTCATTGGGACTTTTACAACGAATATTTAAGCCCGTTTTAACACCGGGCTGTAACATAAAATAATCAGCATTTTTAAAATACTGAAAAAAGGTATGTCGTAATGTATAATCATAATTGGGAACAACCGAGGCGATGGAAATGGCATTAATTTTTAATGGATCTAACCGATTGAGCTTTAATATATTGATTAAAAAAATTCCGAATTGATCGGCTGTCCCCAATAATGGCGTTGCATATCGAAAACGTAAAATAAGTTCATCTTTGATGAATACACCACATAATATATGTGTATTTCCCACGTCCAAACATAACAGCATAAATTAAACCAAGTAATCTATTAATAATTAAATTACTATACTTAAAATATCGTTAAAATGGCAATGTTTTCAAAGAAAAACCTCGCTTTTCACAAAAAGCCTACGGAAATTATAAAACTTGATCTTAACGAAAACCCACTGGGCGCTAGTCCACTTGCAATAGCTGCAGGACAAAAAGCCCTGCTTAATTGCCATCGTTATCCAGACAGTCATGGAAACACTTTAAAAAAGTCTCTATCAACCCACCTCAATATTGCTCCTGAAAATATTACATTGGGAAATGGATCAGAAAGTTTATTAGAGCTCATTGTCCATACTACTTTAAATCCATTAAATTCGGCTGTTATTCCTCGTTTTTGCTTTGCGGGCATTTCAAAAGTATTAAAAAAAGCCCATATAAAAATTAAACACGCTAAAAACGAATTATTTTCTATTTCAGCGCAATGTTTACTTGACGCCATTGATCCTTGGACCAAAATCATCTTTATTGTCAACCCCAATAACCCCACGGGTAGTTACATGAATAAATTTGAGCTGCATTATCTATTTGAAAATATTTCAAAAGATATATTAGTCGTCCTTGATGAAGCCTATAATGAATATGTCGAAATAGCTGATTATCCGAATAGTATCTCTTTGCTCAGTCAGTATTCTAATTTAATCATTCTGAGGACTTTTTCCAAGTTCTATGGTCTAGCCGGTTTAAGACTAGGGTATGCGATGAGTCATCCCAAAATAGCTTCCATTTTAAATAGAAATTCTTTACCTTTCAGAATAAATGCAGTTGCATTAGCCGCCGCAGAAGCCAGCCTTAAAGATAAAAAACATATCCATTTAAGTCGATTATTAAATCGGCAAGAACACGCTAAACTATCAAAAGGCTTACAAAATTTGGGTTTAACGATATTACCTTCTCATGCAAATTTTTTATGCATCGATTTAAAATCACCGAGCTGGCCCATCCATCAGCAACTTTTATTAGCAGGCATATCGGTTAGACCTTTACTTGATTATGGACTGCCTCATTTTTTACGTATTTCAATTGGGATGCCTCAACAAAATCAATATTTTTTAACGATATTAAAAAAAATATTAATTCAGACGGATTCAAATAAATCGTGCTAGACAACGTGTTTTGATTTAAACTATATACGTTTAGCTCATTAAAATAATAGATTTGAAGGTAAACTATGAGAGCTTTTACGTTATTTTTTTACGAAGCCGTCATGCACCCTAGTAAAATAGGCGCATTATTTCCAAGCTCGAAAAGACTAGCCTATTGCTTAACTGAACAAATAATAGGAAGCCCACCGGGTGTCATTGTAGAATTAGGCGCTGGAACAGGAGCTATCACAGCAGCGTTGATGAGCCAAAAAAAATTTTTTCATCAGCTTATCGTTATTGAACGATCGGTTAAGCTTTCTTCCCATTTAATGCAGCGTTTTCCTCAACTAAATATTATTCAAGGGGATGCCTGCGAATTACATCGTTTAATTCGTCATTCCATTTCAGATCCCATACAAGCCATTGTCTCAAGCCTCCCTTTACGTACATTATCATCTTCTTTTTTAAAAAAAATGGGGGATGAAATTAATCAAGTGTTGTCAAAAGGAGGTCTCTATATTCAATATACCTATAATTTGTGGGGAAAACCTTTATTTCCTTCTACGCAATTAAAGCTGGTTCACCAGCGGCGTGTGTGGAAAAATTTACCCCCGGCTCGCATTGATGTATTTCGTCACGAATGAATACCTTTTTCTCTGTCGCTATAACAAGCAACGAAACAGATCTATTGTCTCAGGCTCGCCTTTTAGCTCAAAAAAATTTACTCCCTTATGTCAATTACGTTGATAGGGATCAATTTGATTATGTTTTTGTTTTAACTTCTTCCGGTTTATATCTCGAAGCTATCAAAAATAAACAAGGAAAATTAAAAATTGACTTTCTACATGGGAAACTAGCCTTTAGAATACGTCATTTACAAAATCAAAAGCAGTTATTAGCGAAAGCCATTGGACTAAAACCAAATTTTAAACCCATCGTCTTAGATGTGACAGCGGGGCTTGGACGTGACGGTTTTATCTTAGCCAAGCTAGGTTGCGCAGTTACTTTACTCGAACGTTCACCATTCATTTTTATTTTATTAGAAGATGGCTTAAAACGCGCTTTAAAATTTTCAGACTCTAGAACTCTATCAATAACCTTAATAAATATCGACGCCCATATTTATTTAGAAAAAATAAAGAGGCGCATCTATTCAGCACCTGATGTCATCTATCTTGATCCGATGTATCCTCATTCGAACAAAACAGCATTCGCTAAACGAGAGATGCGCTTACTTCGCTTTTTGGTAGGCAATGATAGTGATGCCTTTCATTTGTTAAAATTAGCAATGACTTATGCGAAAAAACGCGTTGTAGTAAAAAGACCACGTTCATCAATCTATTTAGCAGAAATAAAACCCAACTATAGCCTATTCGGCAAACAGCATCGTTTAGATGTTTATCTAACCTGCTCTTTTAATAATGAGCGTTAACGTTAACAATAGCTTGGCTGGTTCCTATTTTTTCATCACGACCACTTGACTGATGTTTCGTTGTAACAAATAAACCACTATGCAATGTTGAATGATTATTAATTTTTTCTAGATCTGATTTATTTTGAATTTTTTCCATGTCTTTATGAAAAGAATTTCTTCTGTGCGCTGTACCTAATACCGCTACACCAAAACCTTCTTCTACTAATTCAACATCAACACAATTTAACTGCTCAGTTTGTGTCAAATGTTCAACGAGTCTTCCTGCTTGCCTCATTTTACTTTCAAGATTATAAGCATAAAGGCACCACCCCATAAAAACAACGGCACTGAAAGCAATTCCCATGATTAAGATTATCGGAAAAAAACCAAGATTTATCGGAGCGGACGCTGTAGTAATCACGGTTATAGGGGTCCATAAAATCAACCGAAAAAATAAGCTTCCAGTCCCCAAGCGTTTACCACACACCATAAACCGATTTAAAAATTTTTTAACCTTAGTCCATAGCGGTTGTTCATCAGCAAAGCGGCGGAGTAATCTATCGTAATCACATAATGACTTATTCAGTACTTTTCTATTTGGTACTTCATCACATAAAACTTTAACTTTATTCCTAATGTTATTAAATTTTAGTTCATAGTCTTGATTTGCTTTATAGGATGAATAAATACCATACATTATGCCTATTAAAAGACTGACTCCAATGATGACCGCTGTTCCTACTAACCCGATAGGAGTAAAACTAGTTAAAGCCATACCTGCAGGACATAATAGATACGTTAAAATAATTTTGATTCCATCGAAAAGTAACCATCCCGCAAAAAAAGGAAAAAAGCAACCATTTATAAAACTGATAAACAATGCATTAAACCTACTAAAAGAACGATTTTTAAGTACATCTTTTAAATCAGCTATTAAAGGAGAGTTTTTTAATGAGACTAAATCTACTTCTTTTATTTTCAAGTCATTTAAAAAAATTTTTTCTTTATTTAATAAGACCATCTTTTCCCTCAATTGAGCTTTATTTTCTTCTTCTATATTTTCCAAAGTCATTTCTTTTTCAGTTTTAAACGTTTTATATGTTTTGTAAGTATTTAAAAAAAATAAAAGCGGGAAAACACCTACTAAAACAACAAGCACAGGGATAATTGAAATACACGCGGTCGTGATAACTGGTGCCATAGGAATAAAATAAAAAATAAACGTTAAAATCCAATAGACAAAACTAGATTGACCTATTGCGAAAACAAAAATAGAAAAAAAATTTTTTTTAATTTCATCCTTATTTTTTTTATCTATTATAGAATTTTTTTTAATTTCATCATGAAATCTATAGAAAATTTTTTCCGCATACCGATCAGTCAAATCAATAATCCATTCTTTTTTAACTGTTTTTTTAAGCTCAAATTTTTTAAATTTACTTTTTTTATTTAAATATAAACACGTTTTTTCTAAAATTTTTTTATGTAATTTCCCAAGAACCTCTTCTTTTGAATAGTTTTCAAAAAGTAATTTTAGGTCTTTTAAATGTTTTCTTTTTTTTCCAGAGGAAAAAACTCGACGACGCCAACATGCAATTTTTGATATGTCTGGTGAATAAAAATAAGCCGCCGCGAACAAATGTTCATAATTTATATATCTATCAAAGTTAAAATCTTCCTGATTAATGTTTCCCATTTTTTCTTCAATAACTGTAGCGTTTTTTGTTTTTAACAATCGAGTAAAATAAAAAAAATTACTTTTTCGTTCTTCTTCACGTAATTTACAGTATTCAACACTATAAATTCCAATCAACACTGTAAATACACCTAAGATAATCAACGAAACATCAGCATAAGCGGCATATTTACTTTTATTAATTTTATCAAAAAAACTATAATCTTTATTATACGCGCTTTTAATCACATTGACATTGAATAAAGGTGTAGCGATAGTTTCATCTAAAAAACTCAGTGAAGTTTCAAAAATTTTATTTTTTGCTTTAGGATTTATTAACCACGCAGGATTTTTTCTTAATAAGGATTTTTCTCCTTCGGAACTAAGATTCAAAGTGTTTGTTTTATTACTATTTGATCCGGTATCTTCTTTAATTGCTATTTTTTCTACTTGATCCGGTTCTTTTTTAGAAAAAACAATATTTTTCATAAAAATTCCTTTTTGAGAAATGGTAAACTATTATAATTTTTTTTAAGTATAGCACTTTCTTAAAAATTAAATTATTATAGTTAAGAAAATTTTTTAATTCATTCGCTTAATTTTTTGTTCGGCATGAAACCTTTTTTAAAATGGGCGGGAAATAAACATCGAATTTTTCATAAAATAAAACCTTATTTACTCAAAAGCAACCGGTTAATTGAGCCTTTTTTAGGTTCTGCTGCTGTATTTCTTAATACTTCTTACCAAAGCTATTTATTAGGCGATAATAATTTTGACTTAATTCAATTATACAAATATTTACAAAAAGAAGGACAATTTTTTATTGATTATTGTCGGTTTTTTTTTAAAAAAAAATTTAATACCACTGATGAATTTTATCGGTTAAGACGTGTATTTAACAATACAAAAAAATGTCGTCAACGTGCTGCTTTATTGCTCTATTTAAATAAGCATTGTTTCAATGGACTCGCGCGCTTTAACCAAAAAGGTGAATTCAATACACCTTTTAGTCCTTACAAAAATCCTTATTTCCCTGAAAAAGAGATGCAGTATTTTTACAAACATGCGAATAAAGCAACCTTTATCCATGGAGATTTTTTGTCTACCTTGGCGTCTGTAAAACAAGGTGACATTGTCTATTGCGATCCACCTTATGTGGGTTTATCTAACACTGCAAATTTTACTCAATATACCTCTCAAGGGTTTAGTCGATCACAACAGCTCAGTTTGGCAAAAACTGCAAAATATTTGGCTTCAAAGGGTATTCGCGTCATCATTTCCAATCATGACACTGAATTTACACGTTACATTTATCGAGAAGCCAGGCTTATTTCATTCAGTGTACAACGTAACATCAGTAGCAAAAGTGTAACTCGAAAAAAAACGAAAGAAATTTTAGCCATCTTTTCATAAAAAACATTGCATACTTTTCATTTATCTCTAAATTCAATCCGAATAGGACTGCCAACAATCTTCAGCGCTTTGCGATAAAAATTTTCAAGATATCGGCGGTAAGATTCTGGTAAAAAGCTCGCATACTGTCCATGAATAAGGATTATTGGCGGGTTATAACCACCCGGATGGGCATAACGTAACTTAACCTGACGACCATGGCTCAATGGTGGTTGATGCGTATTAACGGCTTGTTCTAATAAACGTGTTAATTGCGAAGTCGATAAATTACGCGTTGCAGACTGATAAGCCTGTCGAATTAATGTAAATAAATGACCAACGCCTGTTCCATGAAGTGCTGAAATAAAAATAACTTGAGCAAATGAAATAAATTGTAAACGTCGATCCAAATCTTTTTTTATTTGATCCCGTTGATCTTTAGAAAGACCATCCCACTTGTTTACTGCAATAATTACTGCTTTACCACTTTCTAAAATAAATCCTAAAAGATGTAAATCTTGCTCACTAATACCTTCTTGGGCATCGATAAGCAATAAAACAACATGACTTGCTTCAATAGCCTGTAAACTTTTAATGACAGAAAATTTATCAATCGCTTCCCATGTTTTTGATTTTCTACGTATTCCTGCTGTATCAATAAAGATATAATGTTGACCTCGATATTCAATATCATTCGCAATACTATCCCGTGTAGTCCCCGGTTGGTCAAAAACGATAACACGTTCTTCACCTAAAATTCTGTTTAACAATGTAGATTTCCCTACATTCGGTTTCCCTACAATAGCGACTTTTATTTTTGGTTTAATCGCCTTTTCAGAAAGGATGTGTTCAGCGGTTAACGTTTTAATACAAGCGCCGTGAGTGAACACTTTTTCCATTAATGTTTGAAGGCCGTATCCATGGATTGCAGAAATAATAGAAAGGGATGATGTACGAAAACCTAATGGCGAAAACTCACTTTGTAAAAGTGCAGCATCTAAACCTTCGCTCTTATTAATAACGAGCGTAATCTTTTTATTAAATGGACGTAACTGTTGTATTAATTGCTGATCCAATAGAGAGAGTCCTTCCCTTGCATCGACTAAAAATAAAACGTGATCGGCTTCTTTAATTGCATTTCGCGCTTGCTGTTCCATTTGAAAAGCAATATTTTTTTCTTTACACCCCGTTAAACCACCCGTGTCTATGACTATAAAAGGTCGATTCCCTACAATCCCTCTCCCATAAAGTCGATCCCGGGTTAAACCAGGAATATCTCCTACTAAAGCTTGCCGAGTTTTTGTCAGTCGATTAAATAAACTCGACTTTCCTACATTAGGCCGTCCCACAAGAACTATACTCGGTAAAGAAGAAATAGTCATACCGGTAAAGCAGCGTGGGTCCACGCCGATAAACCACCTTCTCTAGTCAGAATACAAACGATCGGATAACGGACAACTGGATTAGCGATAATACTTGCATCATCATGAACAAGGTCTCTTGCTAAAGGATGACCATCGGATAACGCTAACCAATGAATATACCCTTCTTTATCGCCTACAATTAAACTATTTCCAAAAATAACGGGAGCCGTTAATACGCGATGCTTTAAATAGGATTGTTTCCAAAGCAAACGCCCTGTTATACGATTAAACGCCCAGATGTTACCTTCTGTATCGGTTACATACAAATGATGACTCACAGCGAGTCCAGAATAACTTGAAAAACTTCGTTGCCATAAAACGTGACCGGTTTGTAAAGAAACTGCTGCTAGCTGGCCTTGGTAAGTAACCACGTAAATGACATTGCAAGATAATATCGGGTTTGCTGCGATATCAATGAGTTGATCAGTGGCAGTAAAGCCTTGTGGAAACGCAATCGTTCGCTCCCAGAGTAAATTTCCATTTTTTAAATTTAATGCAACCAATTGACCATCAGAAAAACCAACCACTATTTTATTGTTAATAATTTGCGCGGCGCTACTGGGCCGTAATATTAACAATGGCGCGCCATGCGTGTAAGTCCATAAAACCTGACCGGTTTGTAATGCTAACGCAATAATTTGCCCATCTACTGTTTTTAAAATAATATGACCTTTTCCAACCGCGGGAGGCGCTAAAACTTGATTAGGTAATAATGCCCGCCATAAAATATCTCCAGAATCCGCTGATAATGCGATAGCCTGTCGTTTTTTGGTAACAATAATAACAAAACCGTTCGCGACTGCTGGACCACTCGTTATTGTTTGCTTCATTCTTTTTTGCCACAATTTACGACCGTGGGTTAATTCTAAAGCCGTTACAATACCCGACTTACTGGCAACAAAAATTTTGTTTTCATCAATAACAGGGCGTAGTCGTAAAAAGTCTTCATCCATACCTCTGCCAGTGGCAACCGACCATAACAATAAAGGCTGAAACTGATAAGGATAAGCCGTTAAAGGAGTAGGTTCAGGCGTATTATCATCACCCAAACCAACACACCCTACTAAGAGGAAAAAACATAAGATACCGCAATAAACACGAACTTTAGTCATTAGATTTCTCATCAAACGTCAGCTAAATTATTAATTTTCATTTCTAACAAAGGTTGTTTAATATTTCCAAAGGCCTGTTTAGCCGCTAAATAATTCAACAATGCTTTTCGGTTATAACCTAAATATTTAAAAATGTCCCCTTTTTCCTCCAAAAAAATCGGAGCGTAGGCTTTATCTTCATTTTGAGATACTCTTTTTAGAGCCTCTATGGGACGATTTTGAGCCAATAAAATGCGTACTAAACGCATTTTTGCAATCGATCGTAGCGTTTGATCATGACCGTGATCGACCACCCACGTTAATCGATTGGCGGCAAGAACTAAGTTATTTTGATTCACTGCTATTTTAGCTAACTGTAAAGCAGCCAATGAAGCATAAGGTGTATAGGCATAATTCTTGATTATCTCTTCAGCTCGTTTTTTTAAGGTAGTTATATTTTCGTTTGAGATTATTGCAACCACTAAATGCTCGTATTGCATAGAGGCGATAGATAGATTATTTTCTCTTGATTGATGCCAATAATTCCAACCCAAACTCACGAAAATAGCAAAAATAATCCCTAATACGATGCCCCCACCATAATCACGAAACCATTTTTTTACGTGTTCGGCTTGTTCTATTTCAATTAATTCATTCATGGATTAAACATTCTCGCAACTTTTGTATCACGTGATCTTGAGAAATGGTTTCTTGTGGATTTCTTTCTTTCAAATTTTTAATAATCAACGTATTTGATTTAACTTCATTCTCTCCTAAAATTAACGCAAAACGAGCTCCGCTTTTATCTGCACGTTTAAATTGAGTTTTAATGGCGTCTCGCGTTACATCGAGAATTAACCGGATCGTTATTAAATTTTCACGTAAATAATCTGACAAAATTATTCCCTTTTGTATCGCAATATCTCCCATTGTAATAAAATAAACGTCCGGTAAATGTGATGCAGTTGAACTTAATGGAGACAATAAGCTCACTAAACGTTCCATCCCAATAGCAAAACCCGCAGCAGGTGTTGGATGTCCTCCAAGTTGTTCGACAAGATAATCATAACGCCCTCCTGCGCACACTGTATTTTGTGCAGTATGCTGCTTATCGACAATAACCCATTCAAAAACAGTTTTATTGTAATAATCTAATCCTCTCACTAAACGAGGATTAATCGTAAAATTAATATCTGCGTTTTTAAGTATTTCTTGTAAACTATTAAAATCCTGTTGAGATTCTGCATCAAGATAATCCAGTAACTGCGGCGCTTTTTCAATAAGCGATTGCAAAGCAGGGTTTTTGCTATCTAATATACGCAACGGATTCGTTTGTAACCGCCGTTTTGAATCTTCATCTAAATCGTTGAGGTGCTGAGCAAAGTAATTTATCAAACTTTCTTTATGTGCCTTGCGCGCCTCTAATGAACCTAAGGAATTAATTTCTAAATGAAGTTGATGCATGAGTTTCAATTCTTTCCAAAACCTTGCTGTCATTAATATTAATTCAGCATCGATATAAGCCTGCGCGATGCCAAATACCTCGACACCCCATTGGTGAAATTGTCTATAACGTCCTTTCTGAGGTCGTTCATGTCGAAACATAGGACCTAAATACCACCAACGTTGAATTTGATTGTAAAATAAACCATGTTCCACGCCGGCACGAACACAGCCTGCAGTCCCTTCGGGTCTTAACGATAAACTCTCTCCATTACGATCGATAAACGTGTACATTTCTTTTTCAACGATATCGGTTACATGACCAATACACCGTTTAAATAAGTCCGTTTTCTCAAGAATAGGTAAGCGAATTTCTTGATAACCGTATTGGTTAACAAGGTTACGCAATACTTTTTCGACATTTTGCCAAATAAAATTTTGCGCAGGTAGAATATCATTCATACCACGAATTGCTTGTATTTTCTCTGTCATAATTAAAAGTAAAGTTGTTTATCTTTTTTTTGTTGAGCCTTTAATGTTGGTGTCCGTATTAATGCCTTATAAGCATCAGAGTTGGGAAATTTCGTTTGTAACATTAATGTATAATTCGCAGCTACCTCTTGATTTCCTAAAGCCCGTGCTAAAACAGCACCTAACCATAATGCATTCGCGGTAGGCGCTTTAACAAGTTGCATATAATGATCTAAATACTGCTGAGCCTGTTGATAATTTTTTGCTTGGTAATTTATTCGCCCTAATTCCAACCATGATAGTGCCAGTTTAGGATCTTGCGAAATTGCTTTCATAAAATAACCAATTGCTTTTTTAGTATTCGGTATTTGCATTGCACATAAACCTGCGTTTTCATTGACTTGAGCTGCATTAAGATAACTCGGATCCTGTAATGCTAATAAAAAGTGCTGATCTGCTTGGGAATAACGTCCACGACGACACAAAAATGTACCGTAGTTATTTTGCGCGGCACCGGATTTAGGGTTAAGCGCGATTGCTCTACGATAGTACGCATCTGCAGAAGAAAAATTTCCAGTAGATTCCAAAAAGTAGCCCATAGCACCTTGTGCTTGCAATGATCGAGGCGCTTGTTCTTCGGCCAGTAATAACTTTTGATGGGCTCGCTGAACATCCCCATGGTTTAAATAAGCTAACCCGAGCTGCACATTGGCATCCGATGCTGAAACGGGTAGCTGATTGTTGGGCCTTGAAAAAATACTGCATGCCGTCAACGTAACTATAAATAAAAGAATGATCGATTGTTTTACTATTGATATCATTTATTCCTCCATTATAAGCCTATTAAATGGGCACTATTGATTGAATCGAAGTAGAAACCGCTTTTTGATGTCGTTTATGATAACTCCTATCGTGAACATAACCCACTAACTGACCGCAGGCCGCATCGATATCCTCGCCTCTCGTTTTTCGAGTGATGGTATTAAGCCCTGCTTTTACTAAAATACTTTTAAAACGTTCTATTGTTATTTGAGAAGAACGTCGATAGCGCGCAAAAGGAAATGGATTAAATGGAATTAAATTTATTTTAACAGGAATACCTTCTAAAATTTTAATTAATTGTCGCGCATGCTCGGGTTGATCATTTATCCCTTCCAGCATGACATACTCCATGGTTACCCGTCTTCGATGCTCACTCCTAAAATAATTTCGACAAACTTCTAATAGTTCTGAAAGAGGGTATTTTTTATTGATAGGGACTAAACGATCTCTCAACTCATCGTTCGGTGCATGTAGCGATATTGCGAGTGAAACCTCACTCGCCTTAGACAAGCGTCGCAACGCAGGCACAACACCCGATGTGCTTAAAGTCACTCGTCGTTTAGAAAAACCATAACCAAAATCATCCATCATAAGATTCATTGCTTTAACAACCGAATCAAAATTAAGCAAAGGTTCGCCCATGCCCATCATCACAATATTACTCACCGTATGATCATGACGTAAAGAATCCCGAGATAAACAACGTACGGCTAACCATACTTGTCCTATAATTTCGGCCACCGTTAAATTCCGATTAAATCCTTGTTGTGCAGTGGAACAAAAACTGCAATTTAATGCGCACCCAACTTGTGAAGACACACATAACGTCCCTCGACCCCTCTCAGGTATAAACACTGTTTCGACACAGTTCGCATCGGTCAGTCGCAACAACCATTTTTTTGTTCCATCTTCAGATTTTTTTTCAATAATAATCTCCGGTAAATCGATCTGCGCGATTGTTTTCAACCGGCTACGTAAAGACTTACTGAAATTACTCATTTTGTCGATATCCGTGATTCCCTCTTGGTGGATCCATTTTAAAGCCTGCTGGGCTCGAAAGGACTTTTCTCCCAATTCTTGGAAAAAAAGCTCCATTTCTACTTTGTCGTAATCCAGTAAATTTTTAAGTGGTTTAATCATGTGTCATGCTGCCAAAGCACTGGTCGGGCGTAAAAAAGAACGCGATTTCTTGTTGGGCTGTCGCAATGCTGTCAGAGCCATGAACTGCATTTTTGCTGACATTTTCAGCAAAAAGGGCACGAATAGTACCGGGAGATGCTTGTTTAGGATCAGTCGCCCCCATCAGTTCACGATTTTTTAGGATAGCGTCGGGACCTTCTAAAACCTGTATCATTACAGGCCCTTGGCAGATGAAATCAATTAATTCATTGAAAAAAGGTCTATTTTTATGGATTTCATAAAATTTTTCAGCGTGTTCTCGCTTTAAAAGCGTCATACGTGCGGCAATAACTTTTAGCCCCGCATTTTCAAAAATGGTCGTAATTTTACCGATTAGGTTTTTTTTAACCGCATCGGGTTTTATAATAGAAAGCGTTCTTTGAATCGTCATAAATACCTCTCGCTTTTATTTTATCAATGAGCTATTTTCAAGAATGAGAACGCTATTATACAGACTTAATGACGGGGCACTATAGGCTTTTAGGTCCATCGCGCAGTCATAAAAACGAGCTTTCCACGCATGGAGAATTTAAAACGAAACCATTAAAATTTTCGTCATCAAAAGGCTTACAATTCTTAAGGTTCTTCTCTCATCTGCAGTGAGGGGCTTATTCGCTATTTATACCTTATTGAGCAAATTAATCATTCTATCGGGAAAATCGGTTAATATCCCATCAACTTCTAAAGCGAACAACCTTTCCATCTCTTTCGTTTCGTTCACAGTCCATGCGTCTACGCGTATATTTTTTTTATGCGCGGCTTTTATTAAATGGGCAGTCACTTTCTTATAAGGAACCTCTAGGGCAGCAGCCGATAGTGAAAATGGGCGGGTAAAAAATAATTGACTCAATTTAGAGAAACATTCCATCTCGACTTGTGTTGCTGCGGTAGCCATATGCGGACAAAGTTTACGCATTACTTTCATTGTGCGGGAATTAAAAGCAGACACCAATACGTGTTTCGCTTTATTGTGACCATTTATCAGTGCTCTTAATGTAGCAATGATCGGTGGGCCGTTCTGCTTTACCTCTATCATTATACTTTCGTTTGGAAACGCAGAAAAAATCTCATTTAAACTTGGAATTTTAATTCCTTGCCCTCTAAAAGGAAAAGTGCGGCCTTCATCATTGGTCCAGCGATAACCCGCATCTAGTTTTTTTAACTCTGCCAAAGTAAGCTCTTTTACTAATCCTTTGGCATCTGTTGTGCGATCAACCGTTTCATCGTGAATCGCAACTAAAACACCATCCCTCGACATATGGATATCAATTTCACTCAAATCTGCTCCCAACGTTGCTGCCTTCTGTAATGCAAATAAAGTATTTTCAGGCCACAATCCTGCCCCCCCACGATGAGCAATGACAAGTGGTTTTTCATGAGCTCCATAAAGTGGAAACATAAAAATTCCAAAAGACTCAGTAAAATAGCTTTATTCGATTCTTAGTCTGATCAAAAAATGTGATAAAATACTACTCATTTATAGCATGTAAAGACTTAAAATACTAACCTTATTCAATCCGTTTTCCCTTCATAATTCGCCCATGGTTTTTCCATGAAAGAATAGTATTACTCCCCGTTATCCACGCTTCATCAACCTCATCAACCATTAAACCTTCACTTTTATACACTGCGACTCACTGTTTATCCCATTGAATGCGTGTTTTGTTTTACGACGACTGGACTTAAAAGGGGCTATAAGGTACCTTCTACGCAATTTTATTTAATTTTTAGTATTTGCACTTATGAAAATGATTCAAGAAGGCTTAACGTTTGACGATGTTCTATTACTTCCCGATCATTCAAAAGTTTCACCTAAAGAGGTGACATTAGAAACACAGTTAACTTCTAAGATAAACTTAAAAATACCCTTAATCTCCGCAGCAATGGATACAGTCACTGAAGCAAAACTTGCAATCGCCCTCGCTCAAGAGGGAGGATTAGGGATTATCCATAAAAATATGTCGATTGAAGCACAAACTCAACAAATTAGAAAAGTGAAAAATTTTGAAAATGGGATAGTAAGAAACCCAATTACCATTGCCCCAGAAACAACATTGCGTGAACTACTTCAATTAATGGTAACTTATTCAATTTCAGGAATACCCGTTATCCAAAACAATTGCTTAGTCGGGATAGTCACGCATCGCGATATACGATATGAAGAAAACTTAGATAAATCTGCTTCTGAAGTAATGACTCCTCAAGAAAAACTCGTTACCGCGAAAGAACACACCTCCCCTAAAGAAATTATCGCGTTGTTAAATCACCATCGTTTAGAAAAAATATTAATTGTCGACGAAAAATTTCACTGTCGTGGATTAATAACCGCTAAAGATCTGCAAAAAACCAAAGAAAAACCCTTTGCAACAAAAGATCAACGTGGCCAATTATGCGTAGGTGCCGCTATTGGTGTCGGTATGAATGCGAAGAAACGTGCAATCGCTTTAATTGAAACCGGAGCTGATCTCATCTGCATTGACACCGCTCATGGTTATGCTCAAACAGTTATTGATATGGTTAAGTGGTTAAAAACAGAGTATCCCCATGTTGATCTTATTGCAGGAAATATTGCAACCGCTGATGCCGCACTCGCTTTGGTCGACGCCGGTGCGGATGCAATTAAGATAGGGGTAGGACCAGGTTCTATCTGTACAACGCGGATCGTGACCGGTGTAGGCGTCCCTCAAATTACTGCCATCATGAATGTTTCTTCCGCCTTAAAGGGAAAACCGACAACGTTGATTGCAGATGGTGGGATTCGTTATTCAGGCGATCTGTGTAAAGCATTAGCGGCGGGTGCTCACGCCGTTATGATAGGCAGTTTATTCGCAGGAACTGAAGAAGCGCCTGGAGAAATAGAGCTTTACCAAAGTCAGCCCTATAAGGCTTATCGAGGGATGGGATCCTTGGGCGCCATGCAACAAGGATCATCTGATCGTTACTTTCAGGAAACGTTAGAACCCAATAAACTAGTGCCCGAAGGAATAGAAGGAAGGATACCTTACAAAGGGCCCCTGCAAACAGTGATTCATCACTTATTAGGTGGCGTTAGGGCCGGTATGGGCTATACCGGGAGTGCCGATATCACCGATCTCCATAAAAAGGCACAATTTATAAAACTAACCACTGCAGGGATAAGAGAAAGTCATGTTCACAATGTGACCATTACTAAAGAAGCCCCTAATTATTATCGTGAACATTGAAAATCTATAATCAATGATTAGTAATAATTAGCATTTTTATAAATCTTTAAAATTAATTTCGAATAAAAATGGAGCATAGCTTAAGATGACAATTCCAAAAGAACGTATATTAATTCTCGATTTTGGCTCGCAGTATACGCCATTAATTGCAAGGCGCATTCGTGAATTACATATTTATTGTGAAATTTATCCCTATGATGTTTCAGAATCTAAAATTTTAGCGTTTGCACCTAAAGGAATTATTTTATCGGGTGGACCTGAGACCGTTACATCCATGACAACACCGCGCGCTCCAGAAATTGTGTTTACTTTAGGGTGTCCCGTTTTAGGCATCTGTTATGGTATGCAAACGATGGCTGAACAGCTCGGAGGTAAAGTTGTTTCCTGCACAAATCGAGAATTCGGTTATGCTCAAGGCTTAATCACTACACAAACTCATTTATTAACTGATTTGCGTGACAATGCAAAAAATGAAGAGACTGCCTTACTCGATGTCTGGATGAGCCATGGCGATCATGTTGAACAAGTTCCTCCTGGATTTGTCGTTATATTAAGTACACCCAATACTCCTATTGCTGGTATGGCTTGTCCCATTCGTCAATTCTATGGCTTGCAATTTCACCCCGAAGTAACGCATACGTATCAAGGGAAGAAAATATTAGCGCGCTTTGTGGAAAAAATTTGTCGTTGTCAACCGAGCTGGACCGCCCCTGAAATTTTGGAACATGAAATTGCTGAAATAAGAACAAACGTTGGTAAAGAAAAAGTTTTGCTCGCACTTTCGGGTGGTGTTGACTCAACGGTATTAGCTGCTTTACTGCATAAAGCAATTGGCAAGCAATTACTGTGTGTTTTTGTGAATACAGGCTTACTTCGCATCACAGACAAAGATTCAACGATACAGGCCTTAGCAGATGATATGCAGATTTCAGTGGTAAAAATTGACGCTTCTCTGCGCTTTATAAACACATTAAAAGGCATCACTGATCCTGAGGAAAAGCGTAAAGCGATTGGTAATTTGTTCGTTGAAATATTTGAGTCTGAAGCCAGCAAACATAAAGATATTGCTTGGCTTGCGCAAGGAACGATTTATTCAGATGTCATTGAATCAGCGGGGACAATCACGCAAAAAGCACATGCCATTAAATCTCACCATAATGTCGGTGGGCTTCCAGATACACTGAAGCTCAAGTTATTGGAACCCCTACGCGAATTATTTAAGGATGAAGTGTGTGAACTAGGCATAGAATTAGGTTTACCCCCTGAGCTCGTCTATAAACACCCTTTCCCGGGCCCTGGATTAGCGATTCGAATACTGGGTGAAGTAACCCACGAAAAGGTAGACTTGCTACGCAAAGCCGACTTGATTTTAATTGAAGAGCTTCGCAAGCAGAATTATTACCATAAAATAAGTCAAGCATTTTGTGTTTTTTTACCGATTAATTCAGTGGGTGTTATTGGTGATACCCGTCAATATGCGCCAATTATTGCGATTCGCGCCATAGAAACGACCGATTTTATGACGGCTCGGTGGGCTAATTTGCCTCACTCGCTGCTTGAAACCATATCAAATCGCATTATTAATGAAGTACATGGAATTTCTCGCGTTGTTTATGATATTTCAGGAAAACCGCCTGCAACCATCGAATGGGAATAATCCGAAAAAAATTCAAAATAAGCTGATGCTTTTTTTGACTTTAATTCTTCTGTTCAATAAACTCCTCTTAACTCACACTTCAGTGAAGTAATAGTGCTATGTTACAGCTCGTTAAAAACTGGCTTAATCGGTATATTTTTGACCCAGAGTTAGCTATTTTATGGCTATTTCTACTATTTATTATTATTGTTTTTGCTTCCTTAGGGAAAATTTTAGCTCCTGTATTTGTCAGTATTGTTATCGCTTATTTATTACAGTGGCCAATCCATTCTTTAGAAAAGCTTCACTTACCCCGCATCGCCGCAGTTTTAGGTGTTTATATTAGTTTTGTAAGTTTGGTTATCATTGGAATTGTAGGTTTATTACCTCTATTGTTCCGTCAATTAAATAATTTAATTGCTGAATTACCCGCAATGGTGGCAAAAGGCCAAGCACTTCTCTTATATCTCCCTACTCGATACCCCGGTTATACCTCTGTAAACCAAATTCAAGAATGGATTTTACAATTTAAATCTCAACTAACCCACTCAGGTCAATTATTATTATCCGCTTCTTTAGGTTATATTCCGAATGTCATTGCATTTGCCATTTATTTTGTATTAGTCCCTTTATTAGTTTATTTTTTTCTGCTTGATGAAAAAAAAATAATCGGCTGGCTAAGTCGATATTTACCTGAAAAACGACGATTAATTTCTCAAGTTTGGACAGAAGTGCTTACTCAAACAGGCAATTATGTGCGAGGAAAAGCTTTAGAAATGCTTATAGTCTGGATAATAACTTATCTTTCATTTGCTATTCTGGGCCTGCAATATGCCATATTACTGAGCGTCTTAGTGGGAGTATCTGTCATTATTCCTTATATAGGCGCAGTGATGGTGACTATTCCAGTGCTTATTATTGGGTTTTTAGAATGGGGATGGACGGCGCATTTTGCCTATTTGGTCGCAATCTATACTTTAATTATCACATTAGACGCTAATGTATTAGTTCCTCTTTTATTTTCTGAAGCGGTTAATTTGCACCCCGTAACGATCATTATTGCTGTACTCGTATTTGGTGGCTTACTCGGATTCTGGGGGGTATTCTTTGCGATACCGTTAGCCAGTGTAGTCAATGCTATTTTAAATGTCATTTCCTGCAAAAAAGCAGGTAATAAAAACAACATATTATGCTAACACCCACGATGACTTAACTCACCCACAGCCTGCAATATGGCATCGACATGTCCAACCACTTTCACTTTTCTCCATTCTTGACGTAAAATTCCTAACTTATCAATTAAAAAAGTACTTCGCTCTATCCCTCGAATTTTTTTTCCATACATCATTTTTTCTTTTAACACTCCATATAATTGACATACTTTTTCGTCAGTATCTGATAATAGCTCAAAAGGAAATTGATATTCTAATTTAAATTTTTCATGAAGTTTTAAACTATCTCGTGATATCCCTAAAATTACAGTATTTAAAGAGGAAAATTTTTTATAATTTTTAGTAAAATCTTTTCCTTCCTGTGTACATCCTGAAGTACAGTCTTTAGGATAAAAATACAACACAACATTCTTTCCTATTAAATCTTTTAAACTCACTCGCTTACCTCCGGTAGCAGGTAAACTAAATTGAGGGGCTCGCTTATTTAGAATGACCATAATGATAAATGATATCCATTCAATAAAAACTAGTTCTTTTGAGGTTCCATTGCCACATCAAAATTATTTTCATCACAAAATACAATAAAATGTTCGCGAAAATCGGCAATTAAATGCGGCGGTTGAGCGGGGAAACCAAATGATAATGTAATTCCTAGCATAGCCGCTTCGGTTATTGGGGCTTTATAAGATTCTACATGGAGATTATACAGCGTTACCTGCTGCTCGGATAAAAAACGAATAATAGTAACTAAAGCATGGGGAGTATCAGGCGCCACAATGTAAGAAGAGTAAGGGAGGCTGTCCAGTTGAGCACCACGAACTTGTGTACGTTCAACTAAAACTTGACCTTCATATTTTTTAATCAGTGTCTCAAACCGAGCAATCGTATTCCAAGCCCCCCCAATCAACAAGATCATCATCACATGTTTAGCGGTCGTATTGACACGCGCATCAATTATATGGCAACCGCTATGGGAAACCATTCGAAATATTTGATCAGTAAACTGATTTTCATTAAGGCCTAGGACAACAACAACCAGGTTTTCCATAAATATTAATCATGTTTTTCTAACGGGCCCGGTAGTCTATTCTTTTTTAAGAAGGTTGTCACTAGGAAGCTCGGTCAGTTGCTACACAATTTAGCTTTTTTAGCGCATTAAATAAGCGACTTAACCTTCGTTCAGTATTCAATGCTGTTTATAAAAGGAAAATCTGGTGGAGGCGGTGGGAATTGAACCCACGTCCGCAAGCCCGCTGCCTTCGGCACTACATGTTTAGTACAATCTTTAAGTTTAATCGATCTATTTCCGATTGACAGGGAACTAATCGACGATTCTGATTGATTTTAGTAGTTTTCGCCTCAGAAGGGGCTAGACTACGAGCTTGTCAATGTTGACCATTCCCTCCGATATACAAGCCTATGGAGTTCATGGCGCCGGCTGTTGTTTAGACAGCACCAACGTTACGAATTAACTACGGATTAGGCAGCAATAGCAACGTTTTTAGCGTTATAGTTAGCATCGTTTGCAACTATAGATTTACAACATGATTAACGAGGCAAAGTTGCATCCTCGACATGCACCTTAGGGTTTGTAACCGACGTCGAAGCCAGATCGCCCCCAAGTACCTATTATAACCCATTTATCGCAGGCTTTCTGTTATCTCCTCAAAAAAAATAGTAAGTATTTCACCTACATTGAATAACGGCCCAACCGTAATTTTTCTCTTTTCCAATCTTTTTCTTTGAGACTTGCTCGTTTATCATGGGCCTGTTTACCTTTCGCTAAACCTACTTCTAATTTAACTCGATTATTTTTCCAGTACAGTTTTAAAGCAATCAGTGTATATCCTTTTCTCATAATGCACCCGGAAAGCTTATTGAGTTCTCGTTCATTGAGTAAAAGCTTACGTGTGCGTGTAGAATCTGGATGGCTATGGTGGGTTGATACCGTTGATATTGGGGTAATATGACAGCCTAAGAGCCATGCTTCACCATTTTTAATGACAACGTAGCTTTCTGTCAATTGAGCGCGCCCACTCCGCAGACTTTTGACTTCCCAACCCTGTAAAACCAATCCAGCTTCAGTAGACTGTTCAACAAAATAATCGTGACGCGCACGTCTATTTAATGCAATTGTTGCCTCTTGCAATGCTTTCTTAGAATTCATGGTATATACTTAAAACCTGCTAACAATCATAACAAAAACCAAGCATAGCAAACCTACCCATGATAGTCGCCTTTAATAAAACCTATGCCAATTATTAAACATTCCTTAGAAGTACCTTATGATGTTTCAGAGATGTATAATCTCGTAAGTCAGGTTGAGAAATATAGTGAATTTCTTCCTTGGTGTACAGCAAGTCATGTTATCAGCCAGGATGAGGATAGTCTAAAGGCTCAATTAACCTTAAAAGGAGGAGGATTCTCTAAAAGTTTTACCACATCGAATCGTATGCAAAAAAATAAATTGATTGAAATTAGTCTTATAAACGGCCCCTTTAAACATTTAGAAGGATATTGGTCTTTTGAAGCGACACCACGCGGCTCTAAAATCAATTTGAACCTCGAGTTCGAATTTTCTACACCTTTACTCGCGCTTGCTTTTTCACCTATTTTTGAGAAAGTCGCCAATACTTTAGTAGACGCCTTTTTTAAACGAGCCAAACAGGTTTATGGAGACCGTCCATTTGGACGTTATATTCACTCAACGGTAGTATAACAATGCCATTTTTTCAGGTTGATGTTGTTTTTGCTGATCGTTCTGGAGAAAAAATCATCTCTATTTTAGTTCCTCCCAACACGTGTATCCTAGCAGCCATAAAACTTTCAGGGATTTTACTCCATTTTCCTCAAATTCATTTCAAAAAAAATAAAGTCGGAATTTTTGGTAAATTATGCACGTTGGACACGCCAATAAACGCAGGAGATCGAATAGAAATTTATCAACCACTTTTAATCGATCCTAAAAAAATAAGAGTGAATCGCGCTCAAAAACAAAAAACGTCCCCTTATCGTTAGGTCGCATTTCCTTAATGGATTTTAATGAAGTGCTGATTGGTCTATGTGTTGCAATCGATTATTAGAAAAAATAAGCGTAATACGTCGTTGAATAGGCTCTCCATGTCCGGGTTGTACGTAATAAATATAATCTTTCCGATTTGCTTGAAATGGAGATTCCAGTATACAACTGCCTAATAGATAGTAAACTTGCTCCCTCGTCATACCGAGATGTAGTTGGTCTATGGTAGACTGCTGTAGTATATTTCCTTGCTGAATATCGTGTCGATAAACGATATGACAGCCAGCAATCATGAGCGTTAACAACAAACTTAACAATAGCTTTTTCATAAAAATATCATTTAAATAAAATCATAAGCTGAAACTTAACGTCATTCGATACAATGACTCATCGAGGAGTTTAGAGAGAGTCTAATGGATAATCAACAATTACGCGAAGCGGGTTTAAAAGTAACGGGTCCCCGAATGAAAATCCTTGAGTTACTTGAACAAACTAAAACCCGTCATTTGAGTGCTGAAGATGTTTACAAAATTTTATTGGAATCGGGTGAAGACATTGGTTTAGCGACTGTTTACCGCGTATTAACACAGTTTGAGCGAGCCGGTTTGGTCAAGCGTCAAAATTTTGAGGATGCTCATTCTGTATTTGAGTTGAATCAAGGGCATCACCATGATCATTTAGTTTGCATTAAATGTGGAAGAGTTGATGAATTTGTGGATAAAATCATCGAGCAACGTCAGAAAATGGTAACCAAAAAAGCGAATTACCAGATGACTGACCATAGTCTTATTATTTATGGTATTTGTAATCAATGCATGAAAAAACAAAAGATTAAATTAAAATAATTTAAAGCCCTTCAGTTATCCTTTTTAATCCACTTCTAAAATTTTTAACGTATTAGTGCCGCCTGTTGTTTTTAACAAATCACCGTACGTAATTAACACGTGTTCTCCCTTTTTTAAAATTTTGTGTTTTTTTAATTCTTTAATCGCTAAATGAGCAATATTTTCTGGGCACAGTTCATCAATATTAAAATACAAGGGATATACGCCGCGATACAACGCTAATCGGCGCGTCGTTTTTAAGTTATGCGCCAACCCATAGATAGGTAATCCAGAACGAATTCGAGACATCCATAAAGGAGTCGCGCCTGACTCAGTTAAGGCAATAATCGCTTTAATATCATAATGATTGGCGGTATACATGGCCGCCATCGCAATGGCCTCATCGGGACGGGAAAATTGGCATTCTACACGATGTCGGGATATGCGTGTTTTTGCTTGCTTTTCTGCACCTAAGCAAATACGCGCCATTGCTTCAACGACTAAAGCCGGATGGTCACCAATGGCTGTTTCTGCAGAGAGCATCACCGCATCTGTACCATCTAACACCGCATTTGCAACATCAAAAACTTCGGCTCGGGTTGGAATTGCGCTATGAATCATTGATTCCATCATCTGTGTGGCGGTTATCACGGCCTTATCTAATGAGCGTGCCCGTTGGATAATGTGTTTTTGGACCGCAGGCAATTCTGCATCGCCGATTTCCACGCCTAAATCACCACGAGCGACCATAACCGCATCAGAAGCGCGAATAATCTCGTCAATAACAGGAATAGCATCACTCCGTTCTATTTTTGCAATTAAACCCGCATGACCTTTCGCTTTTTTTAATAAACTTCGTGCTAAATTTATATCCGCTGCACTGCGTGGGAAAGAAATAGCAATATAATCTGCATCCAATTTAACTGCGATTTTTAAATCTTTTTTATCCTTCTCAGTTAATGCTATCGCTGAAAGTCCTCCCCCTTTGCGATTAATTCCTTTATTATCAGAAAGTTTTCCCCCGACCTCAACCCTACAGAATATTTTATTTTTCTGAATTTTTTTAACTTTTAATACAATACGTCCATCGTCAAGCAATAATGAATCTCCAGAATGCACATCGCGTGGTAATTCTTTATAATCGATACCGACGACACATTCATCGCCTTCCTCTTCGTCTAAATCAGCATCCAAAATAAATAAAGCATTTTTTTTTAAAAAAATAGCGCCTTTTTTAAAACACGAAATACGAATTTTAGGTCCTTGTAAATCCGCCATAATAGCAATTTCTCGATTCGCAGCTTTTGCGTATTTGCGAACATAATCAGCACGTTTTATATGATCGTCTGCTTTACCATGAGAAAAATTTAATCGAACAACATCTAAACCGGCCGCAATCATCTTTTGCAAAACCGCTACGCTATCGGTAGCAGGACCCAATGTAGCGACAATCTTCGTTCGTTTAAACCGTTTCATCGTTGTTTTTCCTTCTGCCGTTTGTGCAAAATAGTGAGAATAGGTAACGTTTTTCCTTCCAAAAACTCAAGAAAAGCGCCTCCTCCTGTAGAGATATAAGAAAGTTTATGAGCAACGCCATATTTTTCAATCGCTGCCAAGGTATCGCCACCCCCGGCGATAGAAAACGCGGGGCTATTCGCAATGGCTTCGCTGACACAACGCGTTCCCTGCTGAAAGGGTGTCCATTCAAAAGCTCCAAGGGGACCATTCCATAAAATAGAAGCTGACCGGTTTACATAATCGGTATACTGCTTCATTGATTCAGGTCCAATATCCAAAATCATTTCTTCATTTTTAATGTGGGTTACCTTTCTAATCGCGGTTTTTGCATGATTTGAAATTTCATTCGCCACAATTACATCAGTAGGTAATATGATTTTTACGTGCAATGTTTTCGATAAATCTAAAAGTCTTTTTGCTCTATGAACCTGCGCTGGTTCATAGAGCGATCGGCCTATAAAATAACCTTGAGCCACTAAAAAAGTATTCGCGATTCCTCCACCCAGCATTAAAAAATTTACTTTATTGAGTAAAGAAGATAACAGCGTTAATTTAGTCGAAACTTTTGATCCCCCGACAATCGCTAATAAGGGCCTTGAAGGATTTTCCAACCCTACACTCAACGCATTTAATTCCGATGTTAGCAAAAATCCAGCACAAACTTGGGGTGAAAACTGGGCAGCACCCACGGTGGACGCTTCAACACGATGCGCTGTTGCAAATGCATCCATAACAAAAATATCGCCTAATTGTGCAATTTTCTTGGCTAAAATGGGATCGTTTTTCTTTTCGCCACGCTGAAACCTCACATTTTCACATAAAACTACTTCTCCAGGTGTAATCTCAAATCCATCGAGCCAGTGGGTGATAAATCGAACGGGTTGTCCCAAAAGCTGGCCTAACCGTACTGCGATAGGCGCTAAAGAAAATTCAGGCGTCATGTTACCTTCAGGAGGTCTATCTAAATGGGAAAGTAAAATGACCGCTGCCCCTTTTTTTAAGGCATATTGAATAGTGGGTAACGCTGCTCGTATACGTGCATCACTCGTAATTTTGCCATTATCTAAAGGGACATTAAAATCTTCTCGTATAAGAACCCGTTTGTTTTTCAACCCTAAATCGTCTAACTGTGTAAAATACATAAAAACCCTAAAGAGTGCTTGCTTTCGTTATCCGTTTTCGTTATCCGTATAAAATAAAAATATTTCTAGTGGATGAACCGCACTTATCGTGTTCGGTTTCCAACATTTCAAAACGTGGAGCCAGAAATCATTTCATAATCCGCCGAGGTAAAAAGTATAGATAATAAAGAATATTCGTGATAAATGAATGATCAGAAACGCTCACAGTAGAAATTAGCTTATCCAATCATATTAACATGATACCACCCTGTCTTTCCAAGCAAAGATCTCGATTTAATCCGGTGTCCTCCTTTAAATCATGAGATTAAAATCAGCATTGATTCTCTCTACAAATACTATTATTTTATAACGATGGTGGCTTTATATAATTTACGCGTTCTTATAACACGGCCTTTACACCAAACCAGTGAATTAACCACTCAAATCCAAAATTGTGGTGGCTTCGTTGTTCATTTTCCAACATTGGAAATTAATCAAGTACCGAATATAAAAAAAATAAATTCCGAACTAAAAAAACTTAACCACTACCATTTTGTTATTTTTATAAGCCCTAACTCCGTTTTTAACACAGCCCCGTCTATTCACGCTATTTGGCCCCATTGGCCTTGTAGTACGAAAACTATCGCTACAGGCCTTGGCACCGTATCCGCACTAAAACAACATCATTTACCCAGCCATTTTCATCCTGAAAAAAACTATACGGGAATGGGCATCATAAACCTCTCAATATTACAAACAATAAAAGGGAAAAAAATTCTAATCATAAAAGGTCAAGGCGGTCGTTTAAATCTAATAAAAAATTTAAAAACACGCGGCGCCAGCGTCAATAATCTTGTTGTTTATAAAAGACAGCTGCCTGCTATTGAAAAACAGTGTATTCCTAATCAGGAGGACATTGATGTCATTATTTGTACTTCGGGGACAGGACTCAAGAATTTGGTCACTCTCTTGCATCCGCGCTGGGAAAGTCATTTATTTAAAAAACAAATGCTTGTCATTAGTCCTCGATTGGCGGTCATTGCAAAAAAATTAGGCTTTGTCAAATTGCCTTTAATAGCGGATAATGCAAGTCATGACGCTATCCTACATACTCTGTTTTCCTGGCAGGAGCAACCGATATGGAAGCACAACCCCATTTAGAAGAACCCGAAAAAAGACTTAAAAAAAATAAGCCTCGATCGAAACGCTGTTTTACGGCATGGGCTGCTATTGGATTACTCCTCATCACCTGGATAAGTTTATTAGTAGGCTTCAGTTATTTATGGTTAAAAAATAGAGATGAAATAAAAAATTATCAAAATCAACAATCCTCGCTTCAGACACAGATTTTAAAAAATCAAGCGGAGAACAATACTTTACAACAACGCGTCAAGCAATTAGAAAATTTTATAGAACAAAAATTTTCAAGTCACGATAATCGTATTCTGCTCTCTAATGCGCATCATTTGATACAATTAGCACAATACAATCTTATTTATTTTCATGACATTAACACTGCTTTGTCTGCCCTCACCTTAGCGAATAACCAATTAGGTTCCATTATGAGTTCAGATATTCAATTCGAAAAGCTTCGCCAATTATTGAGTCAATATTTAATTCGTTTAAAAGAGTTGCCTTCTACTGATTTAACGGCTGTTTTTAATCAGATAGACACATTAAAAAAACAAGTTTCTCGGCTACCATTATTGCCCTCGAAAAATTCACTTCTCGTTCCATCCACAGAGTCCAAGGCCAACAACACGTCAGAAAAAAAATGGCAACATAAACTTCGAGACAGTCTAAATAGCTTTCGGCAATTAATTGTCATTCGACGCTTAAACAAGCCAATAGAGCCATTACTGCCCGAAATAGAACAACATTATTTGCAACAAAACCTACATTTATTGTTGCAACAAGTTCAATGGGCGTTCATACATCATGAGACGATGATTTATCAAATGAGTTTACAGGAATTTCAAACCGTTATCATGGAACATTTTTCAACGGATTCGCCGCTGACACAAACCGTGTTACAAACGATTAATCAATTAAAACAAATCAATTTACAATCTCCATTTCTTGATTTAAACCCATTATTGGAAATCATTGCCACGATTGAGAAAACCCAGAACACTACTTTTGCTGTTACCGCTAATCAAAAGGAATCCTCTTGATGTATCGGTTTTTAATTTTTTTATTTGTTCTTTTGCTTTCAATTTGGATTGGCGTTCAATTAACCACTGATCCAGGTTATCTATTAATTTCATGGCATCAATTTGCTTTAGAAATGCCACTTTGGCTTGCTGTCTTAATCATCAGCTTTAGTTTTATTTTAATTTATTATTTCATTCGTTTCTTTACATTTATATCCATGCTTCCAAAGCAATGGCACCAAAAATTAGAGAAAAAGCGTTTAGAGAAAACAACGATGCTAACCGATCAACGTCTTTTTTCTTCCATTTATCAAAAACCACATCATTGGCACTCTATTTTAAAAATTTTACCTCAACTGGAAAATAAGACCTGGATATCGAGTCATCAATTTCAACAATTACAACAAGAAAGTTATGAAGGCCTATTAAACGAAGAAAAATATACCTCCGATTTAGCAACATTGGAGCAACTATGGAATAACTTACCCCCTAAAATAAAAAAAGATCCTCTCCTTTTAAACGACTATATTCAAGGTCTTATCAACCATCATCAGGACGCGAAAGCGGAATCATTAATCATAAAACAGTTAAAAAAACAATGGTTTGGTCCGCTTGCTGCGACTTATAGCCTGATTAAAAGTCCTAATCCGACACACCAGTTAGCCATCACAGAAAAATGGCTAAAAAAACATCCAAGCGATCCTTATCTTTTATTAAGCTTAGGTCGGCTGTGTCGGCATAGAAAATTATGGGGAAAAGCTCAGGATTATCTCGAAAAAAGTTTAAATTACGATCCGTCGAATGCCGAGGTTTATTTGGAATTAGGTCAATTATTTGAAGATACAGAAGAACCTTTTAAAGCACTGATTTGCTTTAAAAAAGGATTAACAAAATATATCCAAAAATAAATTAAACTCCTCATTAGGTCATCTTGCTGAGGTCATAAATGCGGCCTTTTAATATCGTTATCACGGGCCAACCTCTCAAAAAACGTCCTCTAAAGGGCGACCATTGGCATTTTGTACTCAGATACTTTTCTTGAACTTTTTTTCCTAACGATAAATCCACTAATACATAATCATCGTGGCACTGGGTTAAATGGAATATTTTTTTTGCGCGATAAGACGTTAAATTGACAATATCTGTTAAGGTGATTAAATCTTGGTGATATGCCTCTAATAGGAGTGGTAACGCTGTTTCTATGCCCGGTACCCCCGATGGGCATAATCCATACGGTTTGGCCTTTTCTTCTTGTGTATGCGGCGCATGATCGGAGCCTATTGTATCAATAATTCCTAATTTTATTGCCGAAAATAATGCTCTCTGATGTTCTGAAGACCGCAACGGTGGATTCATTATCGCCTTTCCGGCTAAATCGGGATAATCATTAACATTTAAAAATAAATGGTGTGGTGTTGTTTCTGCGAAAATCGGGAGGCCTTCTTCTTTTGCTTGCGCAATTAAATCAATTTCTTGGCGTGTGCTCACGTGCAAAATATATAATCGTGTTTTGTATAAACGAACAAGCTGAATTGCTTTTTTTACTGCGATTATCGCCGCTGATTCATCACGAATTTCAGAATGAATCGAGTAGGATTGTACATCCCTAAATTTCTTCCTATTTTCTTTTAAACGCACTTCATCTTCGGCATGAACGGCAACGAGCATATTCTCTTTGGCAGCTAATTTAAAAATAGCATGCAGACTTTCTTCATCATCAATCACTAAGCCCCCAGTACTACACCCCATAAAAACTTTTATACCAATAACCTTATCGTTTACTTTTTTTATTTCATGTAAATGGTGTTTGTCCGCACCAAAAAATAAATGATAACGAAGGGGAATTCCTATTGCTTTTAACTGTTTATCAATAAGCGCTTTTTTTTCTATTAAGGCTTCTTTGGTTATCGTAGGGGGCAATGTATTCGGCATATCGAAAACCGTTGTATAGCCGCCTTTGATACTTGCCTTAGCAGCTGTTGTCCAATTTTCCTTGTATTCCAATCCTGGCGTGCGAAAATGGACGTGTGGATCAATGAGTCCAGGGAATACAAGAAGATGTTCTGCGTCTATGATAATATTTTGATCGCTCTCTATAACAATATTTTTTCGTTTATTTTCTGGAGTACATACATTTTTTATTTGAATCATAAACAAATCTCTTCAACTTCACCGCGTTCAAATAATTTTTCACAATAAAAACAGCGTAGTTTAAATTGATTGGACGATCCTTCTAATTCAAAATAACTCTTTTTTTCTACGTGGGTTATGCAATTTAAATTAGGACAAACTAAAATATCGCGTATAACATGGGGTAATTCACATTTTATTTTATGACTCACTTTAAAATTTTTAATTCGGTTAATCGTTGCGCCAGGCGCGAAAACAGCCACGTGATCAACTTCTCCGGACGTAAGCAATCGATTTTCAATTTTAATTAAATCTTTTAATTTTAAAGACGTACTCCGCAAATTCAATCCTAAGGTCACGCGTTGTTTACCGTTGATTACATGTAATAAACGCATAATTTTGAGTGATTGTCCGGGAGGTATATGATCGATAACAACCCCATTTTTAATGGCTGAAACGGAACGCGTTTTGATCATGTTTTCATCCAAAAATCGATTTAAAACTTAAATTTTTTATCCAATATCAGCGCTAGAATAGCCTGTCTCACATAAACTGCATTAGCAACTTGTTTAAAATATAACGCAAAATGCGTCTCATCAATTGATTTATCCATCTCCTTTCCTCGGGGTAAAGGATGTAATATATTCAAATTAGGTTTCGCTTTTTTTAATTTATCCTCGGTCAGAGTACATTGGTTTATATAGAGCTGATTTTCGGATGAAGTAAATCGTTCATGTTGTAATCGGGTCATATATAAAACATCTACTTTAGAAATCACCTCCTCTAAATGAGTATGGAAAGAAAATCGAATACCTTTATATTTTAATTCATTTGCTATTGTTTCTGGCAACGGTAACAACCCGGGAGATATTAAAAATAAACGCATATTAAATAAACCACACAACTGCACTAAAGAGTGAATCGTTCGTCCATATTTCAAATCGCCGACTAATGCAATCGATAATCCCTCTAAATTGCCTTGTGCTTCTTTTAGCGTAAATAAATCAGTTAACGCCTGAGTAGGATGTTGATTTGCACCATCTCCAGCATTAATAATAGGCTTATCAGAAATTTCAGCCGCCAAACGCGCCGCGCCTTCAAATGAATGTCGCAAAATAATCAGATCGGCATAACAAGAAATTGTTTTGATTGTATCTTGTAAATCTTCACCCTTTTTAATGGAAAGACATTCGCTATCGGAAAATCCGATAACGTGCCCGCCTAACTGTAAAGTCGCTGTTTCAAACGATAAACGTGTTCGTGTGGATGGCTCGAAAAAACAATGTGCAATTATTTTTCCGATCAAATATTTCTTTGGTGAATTTTTTTTTATTTTTTTTGCTAAGTTTAATATCACATTAATTTCATTCAAAGAAAGATCACGAATGGATATAATATCTTTTTTAATCATTTTAAACCCAGTCAGTTTTTCTCTAAATTATATACGGATGTCTATCAAAAATCCTTCACTGTGTTTTTTAATACGCTCATTATTTATTCTTTTTTGAGCACTAAATTTTGCCAAGATTCTATCGGTAATCTTTTATTCCATAAATGAACTAAACACTGTAAAACGATCAATGCAATCTGTGCATTCGTAATTAATGGAACATGATGATCAATTGCCAAACGACGAATTAAAAAACCATCGGTTTGTTGTAACCCTGTCATAGAACTCGGTATATTAATGATTGTTGCTATTCTGCGTTGTGAAATTAAATCCCTAATATTGGGTTTTTTAATTTCGCTTGTCTTGTTCACAAAATAAGAGGCAATTCCATGCTGTGATAAAAACCGGTGTGTCCCTTCCGTGCTGTAAATAAGCCAATCGTGATCATCTAAATGTCTTATCCACGGTAGGAGTTTAAGTTTGTAGTTATCCGAGATACTTAATAAAATTTTCTTTTCTGTAACATTTTGATCCGTTGCGAGCCATGCCTTATAAAAAGCTTCTATTAAATTCTCAGCAATGCAAGCTACTTCTCCTGTTGAGGCCATCTCAACTTGGGCAACAGGATTAGATCCTTTTAAACGATTATAGGAAAATTGTGCTGCTTTGACGCCCACATAATCAAGTTCTAAAGTTTCATACTGTTTGGGTTGGTGTTTATTCAGCATCACTTCGGTCGCTATGTGTATAAAATTATGGCCTGTGACTTTTGAAACGAACGGAAAAGAACGGGACGCGCGCAAATTACATTCAATAACCTGAATAGCATTATTTTTAGCGATAAATTGTATATTGAATGGGCCCGTTATATGTAATGCTTTTACAATTTTACGCGCAATTTTTTTAGTGCGTCGTATGGTTTCCAAATATAACTTTTGGGGAGGTAATACCACCGTTGCATCTCCAGAATGAACGCCTGCATTTTCGATATGTTCTGAAATGGCTTCAATCACGATCTCACCCTGCTTCGCAACACCATCAATTTCTAATTCTTTTGCTTCTTGAACAAATTTAGAGACCACAACGGGATGATCGTGTGAAACATGTGCCGCAGCCTGTAAATGATGCTCCAAAGATTCTGGATCAAAAACGACGTTCATTGCAGAACCAGATAAAATATAGGAAGGTCTAATTAAAACTGGATAGCCCACCTTCGCTGAAAAAATTTTTGCTTTTCTTAAATTGGTAATGCTTTCCCAGGCCGGTTGATCAATGTTGAGTTTCGTTAACAAAGCAGAAAATTTTTCTCGATTTTCAGCTTGATCAATAAACCTCGGATCCGTACCCAATAACTGATAACCTGCTTTCGCTAACGGTACTGCCAAATTATTGGCAATCTGTCCGCCGACCGAAACAATGATCCCTTTTGCTGATTCAAACTCTAAAATATCTTGTACCCGTTCAAATGTGAGCTGTTCAAAATACAAACGATCAGACTCATCATAATCTGTTGAAACTGTTTCAGGATTCGAATTGATAATAACGGTCGTTTCATTCAAACGACGCAACGTGTGTGCCGTATTAACCGCACACCAATCAAATTCGACCGATGATCCAATCGAGTAAGGTCCAGAACCTAATACAATAATAGGTCGGCGCTTGGCAGGAGAAATATCATGTTCAATGGCATGATAACTGAGATAAAGATAATTAGTATGGGCGATAAATTCTCCCGCCAATGTATCTATTTGCTTCACAAAAGGGATAATGCCATAGTTTAAACGTAATGCTCGTATTTGTTTTATCGATTTTTTTTTTGCTTTAGCAATAAAACGATCTGAAAAACCCGCTTGTTTTAGCTGGCGAAAAAGATTTTTATCTAATTTATTCACATTTAACTTTTTTTCTAATTCTGTCAGTTGATGAATTTGAGCCAAAAACCAAAAATTAATCTGTGATAAACGCTCCGCTTGAGAAATCGAACCTCCCCTTTTAAAAAATTGATACAAGGCAAATAAACGCCTATCTGTCGCACATTGGATTTCTTGACGGGGATTATCAATTTTTTCTGGATAATCCATTAAACACGTAACGCCTTTATTCAACATACCCACTGCTTTTTGTAGCGCTTCAGAAAAAGAACGACCGATTGCCATTACTTCACCAACACTTTTCATTTCAGTTCCAATGGTTCGCTCAGCGGCCTTTAATTTATGCGTATCCCACCGTGGAATTTTTACGACAATATAATCTAAGGCCGGTTCAAAAAAAGCACTGGTGACCTGTGTGACACTATTTTTTATTTCACACAAACGGTATCCCAATGCCAATTTAGTGGCAATAAAGGCGAGAGGATAACCTGTTGCTTTAGAGGCTAATGCACTCGAACGAGATAAGCGTGCATTCATTTCTATAACACGGTAATCTCCATTTTTTGGGTTAATCGCAAATTGAATATTACACTCGCCAATAATATTAAAGTGTTCAGCAACTTGCAAAGCCATCGTCCGTAAGTGCTGATGTTGATCATTATTTAAGGTCTGTGCAGGGGCTACAACAATACTTTCTCCGGTATGAATACCCATCGGATCCATATTTTCCATATTACAAATAGTTAATGCATTCCCTTCTTGATCGCGAACAATTTCATATTCAAATTCTTTCCATCCGAATAAATATTCTTCTATTAAAATTTGGGGGGCCGACGCTAAGCTTTCTTGAGCACGATGTTCAAGCATTTCTCGATGAGTAATTTTTCCAGAACCTAACCCCCCCAAAGAAAAACCTGAACGTAACATAATCGGATAACCGATCTTTTCGGCTGCTTGCAATGCCTCAGAGACTGTTCGGACTGCAAAACTCAGCGGAGTTTTAATGTTAATTTGCTCTAAAACGGCTTTAAAAAGATCCCTGTCTTCTGTTCGACGTATCGATAGAACCGATGTACCTAATACGGTCACTTTATATTTTTTTAATAGACCTTTTTCCTCTAAATCCAAACCTAAATTAAGTGCTGTTTGGCCACCAAACCCCAATAAAATTCCATCGGGTTTTTCTTTACTAATAATTCGTTGAACGGTATCCAAATTTAAGGGTTGCAAGTAGATTTTGTTCGCTAAATGGGGGTCCGTTTGCACGGTAGCAATATTTGGATTGATTAATACCGAAGTAATTTTTTCTTCTTTTAATGCTTTAATAGCCTGTGAGCCTGAATAATCAAACTCGCCCGCTTGACCTATACGGAGCCCACCTGATCCCAAAATCAAAATTTTTCTAAATTTAATTGGTTTTTTTTTCATAATTTTTATAAGGTGCGATAGAAACGTTCAAATAACCACTGCGTATCTGTAGGCCCTGGTGCTGCTTCAGGGTGAAATTGGACAGAAAAAAAAGGTGCTTTTTTATGTTCAATTCCTGCAACCGTTCCATCATTTAAATTTCGAAACAATACCCGCCAATGGTGAGGCAATGTTTTTTCATCCACTGCATAACCATGATTTTGTGACGTCAAATAACATCGTTGTGTTGGTAAATAAACGCAGGGCTGATTTTGAGAACGATGACCAAAAATTAATTTATAGGTTTTAGCCCCCGCGGCTAAGGCCATTAATTGAGTACCTAAGCAAATACCAAAACAAGGTTTCTTTTTTTCTAACGCTTTTCTTAAAATGGTTATTGTTTTTTTACACAATTGGGGATCACCTGGACCATTGGAAATAAAAACACCATCAAAATTCTCTTGACTATAATCGTAATCATAAGGAACCCGCTTAATTTTTATCGGAAACTTTAATAAACAACGTAAAATATTTTCTTTCAGACCACAATCAACGACAATAACTTTTTTTCTACCTGTACCGTAATTAATCGGCTGACGAATAGTCACTTGTTTTACCCAGTCAATCGCATCAAATTCAATAAAATCATATTGTGGCTTATTGAATTGAGTAATAATTCCTGTCGTTACGCCATTCTCTCTTAAACAATGGGTTAAAGCGCGTGTATCCACTCCAGCAATAAAAGGTATATTTTCATTTTCAAACCAACTCAGTAATGAATGTTGACTGGTACAATTTGAATAAAATGTAGCGAGTTCAGAAACGACAACGCTCTTCACTTGAATTCTGTTAGATTCCCACGTCGTTGGCGCAGAAACGCCATAATTCCCAATCAAAGGATACGTAAAGCATAATATTTGACCCGCATAAGAAGGATCAGTTAATGACTCAACATAACCTAACATCCCTGTGTTAAAAATAACTTCACCCGAAACTTCGAAAGTTTGAGTCGATTGAGTGTATCCTAAAAAACGCTCACCTGTTTTTAATACTAATTGTGCGGAAACTAATTTCTTCATGATCATGACTGTTGATGAAATTGCATTGCAAGATAGGGATTCCACATCACACCTGTTGCTGATAGCACAGCATCGGCACCCCTATCAAAAAATTCATCAAAATGTTCAGCTACAGTAATGCCCCCCATCCCTACAATAGTTAAATTTAGTTTTTCTTTTTGATTAATTTGGGTTAATTTCTTAACACTTTGCAATGCTAACCGACGAATTGGATAACCTGAAATCCCACTATATATTCTTTTTCCAAACGCAGGACGATGGTTTTGATTCAATACACGCATACTGATTGAATTGATAGCACTTATTCCTCTTACGCCTGCGCGTGCAGCAGAAATTAATAATTTTAACGGGAACTCATGCTCATGAATGAAGCCTATTTTTAATAATAGAGGAATATCACCGACGCATTTCACAACACGTGTTGTTATTTGAGAAACACAGTCCATATTTCGATAAAGTGGCTCATCTGATTTCATTAAATTAGGACATGAGAAATTGAGTTCGATAATATCGGCACCGGCTTCTTTAGCCATTAACGCTGCGGTCATAAAATCTTGTGACATTGCTGACAGTGAATGACCTTCGCCATAGACGGATACAATCAATACTTGACCGTCCACTAAGGCGCTTTTTGAAAAAGCAATATCTTGCATCACGACACGAGGTTCCAAACATCCATTACCAAAAGAATTGCTAATAGCTATTTTATTATTTATTTCAATTATTTTTTTTGTCGATACCACTTCGTCCAAATCTGAATAATCGAATTGTTTGTCAACCTGAATAGGAACAATATTAGGTAAAGGATGTGTAGGGTACGCTTTGCAACGTATGGTTTTATAAGTCAATATATCAAAGCCAAGCTGTGCTAATAATGCAATGCCCTTACCCGTTGTTACAGCACATGCGGCCACGCCAATTTTTGAGGCCAAAGAATAACCTAGAAAAGAAACCCACTGTGTTTTATCTGGCCAAATTCGAAGGGTTGGCGTTACTGAGATAGAAGGATTATTGAAGTTTTCTTCAAAAGTTTGATGAATGTCGTAGAGGGGCGGTGATGCACTCAACATGCGATATAACTAAAAATAATTTAATTTATTAAAACTGACATTCCCTAAAATACCACGTTTTTTGTCCCTCGCTTTTCAAGGAACACTTAACATACGCAACGTCATCAGTCTGGTTATGAACGGTTCACAACGATAATTTTTTGTTAAATTATTCTTCGAATGGTGCCGAGAAGAGGACTCGAACCTCCACGGGTTTTACCCCACAAATACCTGAAACTTGCGTGTCTACCATTCCACCACCTCGGCATTTAGAATCGTTCATTTATTCTTTCTTTTTAGTTATTGGATAACCGGCCTTTAACCAGGCTCGAAAACCACCGACTAACGACGATACATGACAATATCCCATTTTTTGTAAATTATAGGCCGCCAAGCACGATCGAGAGCCTCCTCCACAATAAACGACAATTTCCGCTTCAAAATCAGGAATGATTTTCTCAATATCGCGCTCAATGATTCCCTTACTCAGTGAACGTGCAGGAGCAATAAATCCCTGTTGAAATTCATGCGTTTCACGTACGTCAATTAAATAAAAAGAATGTTGATTATTAATTTTTTTATTCAAATCAAAGACGGTTAATTCATGGATATCCGGCTTAATTTTATTCACTAAATTAATAAAACTTGATAAAACACGCTTTTGATTCATCACGAATGCACTTCATTTTCCATTTCTACTTCAATATCTTTCATCGTTAAACGAATCCGACCTTGTCTATCTATTTCAAGGACTTTAACTTTCACAATTTGACCTTCACTTAATACATCACTCACTTGTTCAACACGCTCTTTAGAGATTTGTGAAATATGTACTAAACCATCACGGCCAGGTAATACGTTGACAAAAGCACCAAAGTCTGTCAGTTTAACAATTGCACCTTCATAAATACAACCCACTTCCACTTCTGCTGTTACCTTCCTAATGCGCTCTATTGCATTTTGGCAAGCCTGTGAATCAGATGTCGAAATCCTAACCATACCATCATCACTAATATCAATTAAAGTCCCTGTTTCTTCCGTAATCGCCCGAATTGTTGCGCCTCCTTTTCCAATTAAATCACGTATTTTTTCCGGATTTATTTTTAACGTTGTTATGCGAGGCGCATAAGGAGAGACCTCTATACGTGGTTCGGCTAACGCTTCTTTCATTATACTTAAGATATGGAGACGACCCTCTCTTGCCTGATTTAAAGCAACTTTCAAAATTTCTTCGGTAATGCCTTCAATTTTGATATCCATTTGCAACGCCGTCACACCATCAACGGTGCCTGCTACTTTAAAATCCATATCGCCCAAATGGTCTTCATCACCTAAAATATCCGTTAATACTGCAAACTGTTCACCTTCTTTTATGAGGCCCATTGCAATCCCAGCAACGTGTTTTTTTAAAGGAACTCCAGCATCCATTAAGGCAACACTTGCCCCACAAACGGTTGCCATCGAACTGGAACCGTTTGATTCGGTGATTTCAGAAACGACCCGTAATACATAAGGAAAATCAGATTCACTCGGCAATACCGCACGTAAGGCGCGTTTTGCTAAATTTCCATGCCCAATTTCACGTCGTTTCGGGCTGCCTATTTGACCCGTTTCGCCGACGCTATAAGGAGGGAAATTATAGTGCAACATAAAGGTTTCTCGTCCTTCACCGTCTAATGCCTCTACCGTTTGCGCATCTCTATCGGTACCCAATGTTGTCACCACAAGCGCTTGTGTCTCACCTCTTGTAAACAAGGCTGAACCATGCGTACGCGGTAAAAACCCAGGCTCAATAGTAATCGGACGAACTGCTTTTTTATCACGCCCATCAATACGTGATTGGCCGGATAAAATGCGACTACGTACTATTTTTTCTTCTCGTTTTTCTAATACGAATTGAATCGCTTTTGCTGTAATCCCTTTTTCTTCATCTAACCATTGTGCCATTGTGTTTTCTCGTATTTCATCGAGCTTAAATTTACGCATAAACTTTTCTGGGATTTGATAAGCTTCAGTTAATGAAGTGTCAATAGATTGGATTATCGCTTGTTCAACATGCGCATCCATAGAGACTAACGTTTTGATATCCCAAGCCGGTTTACTGGCTTCTATGGCAAGCTCTTTTATCGACTGAATGACCCCTTGCATTTGTTGATGACCGAACAAAATAGCCTTCAACATAATTTCTTCGCTAAGCTCAGCCGCTTGGGATTCGACCATTAATACCGCTTTTTCTGTAGCCGCCACCACTAAATCCAAATCAGACGTTTCGAGTTCTTTCATACTGGGATTTAAAATATACTGCCCGTCAGCGTAACCGACTCTTACTGCAGCGATGGGTTCCTTAAAAGGAAGGCCAGATAAAGCTAAGGCGGCAGAAGCGCCAATTAAAGCAGGTATATCTGGATTAATATCTGGGGTCGAAGATAAAACCGTCGCAACAACTTGTACTTCATTATAAAAACCTTCAGGAAATAAAGGACGAATAGGCCTATCAATTAAGCGCGACGTTAATATTTCCTTTTCGGAAGGCCGGCCTTCTCGTTTAAAATAGCCCCCAGGAATTCGCCCAGCAGCATAAGTACGCTCTTGATATTGAACGGTTAATGGAAAAAAATCTCGATTTTCATCCGTTTGTCGTTTATTTCCAACGACAGTGACTAAAACAGTCACGCCTCCCACGCTTACAAGCACAGATGCTGTTGCCTGACGGGCAATTTTTCCTGTTTCTAAAATAATTTCTTCCGAACCAAACTGAACGACTTTCTTTATCGATTTACTAAAAATAGAATGACTTAAAGTTGACACGCTTACAATCCCTCAAAAAAAACAAATGGGCGAAAGTTAGCGCCCATGATATAAAATAAAATGCTTTTCAACAATTGCGAAAAAGAAAAGCCCTAAGAGGAACGTTCTAACCACGTAAGCCAAGCTGCTTAATCAATGTTAAATACCCCTGTAAATTCACGCTTTTAAAATACTTCAGTAATTTTCGACGCAAATCAACTTTCTTTAATAGGCCTTGGCGCGAATGATTATCCTTCTTGTGCATTTGAAAATGAGCATTGAGCTGCTCGATTTCTCCCGATAATAACGCAATTTGAACTTCTGGGGATCCCGTATCACCCGGAAAGCGTTGATATTTAGCCAATATTTCACTTTTAGCCAGCATAAAGCCTTTTTACCTCTTATAAAATGAACTCGTTATTCTATGCATTATATCTGCAACTGACAAGAAATATTTCTACTTTATCTTAATTAAATCAAATAATATTCGATAATAATTCTCGGCCAATCAAAAAGGTAAGTAAAATGCTTACGACAGCACTATGAGCCTCGCATTACTCTCTCTTTTTACGTTTGAATGCGCTTCTTTTATTCTTAGACGTTTAACCGAGTTGTTCTTCTATCCTACTTCATGTAAAAAACATTGACCTATAACGATGTCATAAAAAACCCTTTTTAAGCTGTCCTAAAAACGCTGCCAAAGACAACTTCTCATTATTTAGCATATAAATCCTGTGTCATGTTAGAATACCCGCCCTGCGTTATTGAAGAAGGGTAAAATAAACTCTTCATTTATTATCTGCGTTGGAATTTATCAGCATGGACAGGTAAAATTACCGCTAACCAATAAGTGAACACGATATGAAAACGACTAGTAGGATGAGTAGAATTCTTAAAGAATTAATGGCTGAATTAGGAATTAATGAATCAGAGCTTGCACGACGCACCGGGATAGGCCAGCCCGTAGTCCATCGAATTTGTTCAGGAGAAACAGATAATCCTAAAGTTGCCACGTTAAGTCCAATCGCTAATTTCTTTGCAATTTCCATTAGCCAGCTCATTGGCGATGAACCTTTACCTGCGGATCGTATTCCAGGTACTTTTAACCCGGGTGTTCAAGGATGGCGTCAAATCCCCTTGCTCACCTGGAAACAAGTACTTTATTGGCCGGATCTCTCCGAAAAATCAACACCTCTACCCAGCATTTCGACCGATGTCCCTATGAGTCAATATGCCTACGCTGTTTCTGCAAGAGACACGACCATGGAGCCTCGTTTTCCAGAAGGGACTTTACTCCTGATTGACCCTGATCTAAAACCAAATAGCCTTGATTTTGCTATCGTTCATATAGAGGGACATGAATTACCTCATTTTAAACAAATTTTAATTGATGGAGGGCATACCATTCTTAAACCTTTAAATACCGATTTTAAAACATTGCTATTAGATAAGCCTCACCGTTTTCTCGGTGTCATGGTTCAATCGAGAATGGATTTTAAAAAGAAAAATAATTAACACAAAAAATATCACGTGTAAATTACTAACCTACCTGTTTTACAACTAAAAATACTTGTTCTTCAGCAATAGAAATATGAATCAAAAAAAACGGGATACTATTTTTCAGCGGTTTCAGACGCATAACCCTCACCCAACCACGGAGTTAAATTATACGTCACCTTTTGAGTTATTAATTGCAGTCATTCTTTCTGCTCAAGCGACGGATAAATCCGTGAATAATGCAACCCAATCCTTGTTTAGCAAAGCGAATTCACCAAAAAAAATAGTTGCGTTAGGTTTATCTGGTTTAAAAAAATATATAAAAACAATCGGCTTATATAATACCAAAGCAAAAAATATATTAAAAACCTGTAAAATTTTGCTGGCCAATTATCAAGGGCACGTTCCTCATCATCGTGAAGCGTTAGAGAGTTTACCGGGCGTTGGACGTAAAACCGCTAATGTCATCCTGAATACTATTTTTCATCAGCCCACCGTTGCAGTCGATACGCATATTTTCAGAGTGTGTAATAGAACGAGTCTGGCCACTGGAAAAACACCACTTGCCGTTGAAAAAAAGTTATTACAAGTCGTTCCTCAAAAATACTTAAAAAATGCACACCATTGGCTCGTGCTCCACGGACGTTATATTTGTTTGGCGCGCAAACCCAAATGTCCTATCTGTATCATCTGCGATCTGTGTGAATATCCCCATAAAACGTTATTGGTTAAATAGGAATGTCTATTTTTCAACTTATTTAATTCTTTTAAATTTATTTAAAATTTCTTCAACGCCAAGCGCACGTAAATCCTGAGCCGCTAAAAATCCAATTTTTTCCGCTTCCACTCTCGGCCCTTGTTTCTCTACTTTAATTTGTGTCGTGCCATCGGAACTTCCAACGAAAGCCTGTAGGCGAATGAAGTCTTGACCTAAAGAAGCCGCATAAGCTGCCAAAGGCACTTGACAACCGCCTCCCAATTCCCGACTTAACGCACGCTCCGCTAATACACAGGAATGCGTGATTGGATGAATCAACGCAGAAATATACGTTAAACTTTCCTCATCATTTTCATGACATTCAATTCCTAATGCGCCTTGACCGGGTGCTGGAAGAAAATGATCTATTTCAAAATATTCACTAATACACTCTGTTTTTTTTAAACGAATAAGACCTGCCGCTGCTAAAATGATTGCATCAAATTCACCTGCAGCCAATTTATTTAAACGCGTTCCAATATTTCCCCTTAATACACCGATCTTTAAATCTGGACGTAACGCTAGCAGTTGTGACTGACGACGTAAACTTGAGGTACCTACATAAGATCCGGGCGGCAATTGCGTGAATAATCGATCCGATCTTGAAATAAGCACATCACGAGGATCGCAACGTTTGCAAATAGCGCCTAATACCAACCCTTTTTCTAACGTCATAGGAAGATCTTTTAAAGAATGAACCGCTATGTCTGCTTGACCATGAAGTAAAGCAGCTTCTAATTCTTTAACAAAAAGACCTTTACCGCCCCATTGATTTAAAGAATGAGAGGGTCTGTCTCCTTCTGTAACAAATGGAAGTAACGTAATTTTCAAAAACGGAAAAATTTTTTCTAATTGATTTTTAATGCTTGTTGCTTGCCAATAGGCTAAAGGACTTTTTCGAGTGGCAATACGTAAAAATTTTTTTTTGCTCACCGCTGACCTCGGTTTTTAAAAATTTTGCAATTTAAGTTTGATAAGCTGATCTTTCTTTCTCCATAATTCGTTTAATTTTTTTTGAAAACTTATCCGATAATAACGATCATTTTTATAATCACCTCGCCACTCTTTCGTAATCGTTATTGTTTCCACATCAATAATTATTTTTTTTATACTCCCTGATAAAAAATCGAATAAACTGACTTTACCCGGAGGGTAAATAATCGTTACATTCAGAATTTTATGAAAAAAATCACCTAAAATAGCAAGACTAGAGGCAATACCTGCTGCCTTGGGTCGTAATAAATAATGATAAGGTGATTTTTGTAAATCATGTTTTTCCTTTGAAAAACGTGTGCCTTCAACAAAATTCGCAACAGTTGTCGGAATTTTCTTAAATTGAGCACTCGCTTTTTTCGCGGTTTCAATATCCTTATTTTTTAATTCAGGATATTGAGCCAATTTGGTTTTACTATATCGATGCATAAATGGAAAATCTAATAACCAACATGCCCAACTGGCTATCGGCAAAGTCCACAGTAATTCTCTTTTAAGAAAAAACTTTAACGGTGGGATTTTATTACTAAAAATAGATTGCAAAATAAGTATATCCGCCCAGGACTGATGGTTAGAAATAAGTAAATACCATTCTTTTAAAATTAATTGATCGAGCCCTGTCACTTCCCATTTCATAGGGATTAAGTATTTTAAAAGAAAATAATTACTGCGTAGCCAAACGCGATGTAGATGTTCCATTAATTTTTTTGTCCATTGTCGCCATTTCGTAAACGGAAAAATAAAACGCAATAAACCGACACTCATTAATGGAATAAACCAAACGATAAGGCTAATAAGATATAAAATCGCGGTTAGCGAGGCTCTTAAGAACCTATATAAATTATTCACCACTACTTTGAACATGAGGATTCATACTCAATGCACATAAAAACCGATTGCTTTATCAAAAAGCACCTCATTTTAAAAATTAATTTTTAATTTATCGCTCACTTAAATCTTATTCAATAACAAACTCGTGCGATCAACTAAATTTCGCCACACACCACCCTTGGATAAATTTTCTAACGCAATCAGTGGCGCAGAAGCAATCAATTTATCATTGACAAGTAAGTTTGCGTGACCAATAATTTCTCCTTTCTTAAGGGGTGCTTTTAAATGAGGCCTAAAAACCATCGTCATCATCGGTTTTTTAGTGAATCCCAGTGGAAGTGTCACATACAGATCGGTGGCGAATCCCGCTTCAATTTTAGAACGTTCACCAAACCAAACTTTCGTCGTCGCTAAATTTTCACCGGCATTATAGAGTTTACGAGATTCAAAAAAACGAAATCCATAGGTTAATAATTTTTGACTATCTTGAGCTCTTACCTCATCGGAAGGAGCGCCCATAACAATTGTAATTAAACGTAACCCATTTTTTTGACCCGAAGCGGCTAAGCAGAAACCTGCTTCATTGGTATGCCCCGTTTTAATTCCATCAACATCAGGGTTCCGCCATAATAAACGATTACGATTAGGTTGTTTAATCCCATTATAAGAAAACCATTTTTGCGAATACCATTTATAATCTTCTGGAAAATCAAGAATTAAAGCACGGGCTAAAATCGACATATCCCGTGCGGTCGTATAATGATTAGGATCCGGTAATCCATCCACATCCACAAAATGTGTATTTTTCATCCCCAATCGTGCAGCTTGCTGATTCATCAAATTAACAAACGATTCCTGACTCCCGGCGATATATTCTGCCATTGCCACACAGGCATCATTTCCCGAATCAACGATCATTCCTTGCATCAAGTCTTGTACACTGACTTTGTCACCTACCTTAACAAACATTTTAGAGCCCCCCGTTTTCCACGCCGCTTCACTGATGGGAACTAAATCAGTAAGATGTATACGGCCTTGCTGCAAAGCCATAGAAACCACGTAAGAAGTCATCATTTTTGTTAAACTTGCTGGCGCAAGATGTTCGTCAATATTTTTACTTGCTAAAATTTTACCGCTATAAGCATCCATTAATAAGTAAGCTTTCGCATTTACGTTGGGAGCAATCGGTGTAAATGTGGGCTGAGCCATGGTAGGCGCTGTAATAGGAATTACTGGATCCGCTTTAACGACAGAACCCAAGAGTCCTGTCATTAAAATCACTAACGTTAAAAAAAGTAACTGCCGCTTCAACATAGTCAATGCCTTATACAAGTGAAGATTAATTCGATTTCGCTTATATACTAATATTAGATTTTAATAGAAGTCCAGATAAAAAAGCTTACTGAGATTCAATCGGTCTGAAAACTTTACTAATAAGATAATCTATTGACTTCAACATTGACGTGTTGAGGTCGATAACGTGTTTCATTTAAAGCGAAAACGTCATTAAAGAACCTGTTCAATAATTTCTATTCCTAAAATAGAGAAAATTAATTTTGTAAGCCTTTTAACTACGTGATTCTCCTGAATTTATTTTATAAAAATAAAAAATTTTTTAAATAATACTTTTTAAGCCATTATTTGGCTTATTCTCTTTACTTACACGCACTTATTAGGTATTTAATTAACCTAATATGATAAGAAAAATAAAATCGATTATAGCCGCTATGACGTGGCTAAACCTTTTTTTCGTCTCTTCTGGGTATACTACGCAATGTCTTCATATAACCTACCGCATACAAGGGTTACCGCAAGCGCTTATGAGCCCTGTTCAACAGCGGCTGAACCATAGCTTACAGACTTTAAAAGAACCTTCCACCGAAGATATCCAATTCTGGTCTAACCATGGAATTCGTGACATCAAAAAAACTTTAGAAATTTATGGTTATTTTAAACCGTCTATTCATCGCACCGTCCAAAAAATAGGTGAAAATTGGGAAGTAAGGTATCAAATTTCCGCAGGCCCTCCTTTAAAAATCACAACGCTCGAACTTTCCATTGTAAATACCCCCGATGATCCCCAGATCAAAAATTTAATGAATGATTTTCCTTTGCATCAAGGCGAACGTTTTTGTAGTAAAGCCTACGAGGATGCAAAAGAAAATTTACTTGCTCAGGTTGTTGCGGATGGTTATCTATCTGCTTATTTTTCTAAACACATTATTTTAATTAATCGGAACGCCTATACCGCTCAAATTAGCTTAACATTAAATACAGGACCGCGTTATTATTTTGGTCCTATTACCTTCAAACAATCTATACTTTCTAATCGCTTATTAGAACGTTATATTCCCTTTAAGGTGGGTGATCCTTATTCTTCGGTACAATTATTAAAATTACAAGAAAATTTAAACAAAAGTGGGTACTTTCAGAATGTATCTATTCTTGATTCTCCTATAAATAGTTTCAATCAACATCAGCCTATTTCTTTAATATTAACACCACGTCCCTCTCAACAATATACCGCAGGGATAGGTTACGGAACAGACGTTGGTGTTCGCGGAACGTTAGGTTGGGAATCCCGTTATCTCAACAAAGCGGGGCATCGTTTAAGTATTTTTAGCCAATTATCTAAAATACAAAACGGTTTCCAAACAACGTACACTTTTCCTGGAAAACATCCGAATACGGATAATTATACTATTAATTTTGCCATCGTTAGAAAAAAACTAGCTCAAGTAACTCGCACGACGCAACAAATAGGCACCACGAGTACATGTGAATGGAATGGCTGGCAACGCAACTTATTTTTAAATTATCAAGTGGAACGATTCAACTATCTCAACCAGCCAACAAAAAACGCACGTTTACTCACTCCAGGTATAAACCTATCGTACAGTAAATCGGATAATCCTCTTTTCTCCTTACAAGGCTATCGATTCAATTTTAGGCTACAAGGTGCCGCTCAACCTGTGTTATCAACCGTTAGTTTTTTACAAACTGAATTACAAGGTAAATACATATTCAGTTGGAATGATAATAACCGATTATTGTTTCGAGGAGACATAGGGTATACCCTCACTTCTAATCTTTCCAATTTTCCTCCCTCTTTGCTTTTTTACGCAGGAGGAAGCCAAAACATTCGGGGTTATGCTTATCAATCTCTCGGTCCCGGTCGTTATTTATTGGTTGGAAGCATTGAATATCAACATCGACTGATCCGTAATTTTTATGGTGCTCTTTTCTTTGACGCTGGAAATGCTGTCAATGATTTTCCGATTCATTTGCAAAAAGGAGCGGGTATTGGCTTGGTGTGGGCATCTCCATTAGGGCCTTTAGAACTGACCGCAGGCAAAGCCTTAGATATTCCTTCACATCCCATACGGTTTCAATTCACGATGGGTTTTGATTTCTTATGAAAAATAAAAAAATAATTTGGCTTAAATGGCTGAGTAGTTTATTAATAGGTATTTTTTTAATCAGTGGCTATTTATTTCTAAACACAGAAAAAGGTTTAGAAGCAGCGCTATTGATTGGAAAACAATTTCTGCCAGGGCAACTAAAAATAAATACACTTCATGGACGATTATTGGGTCCCATTTATTTAAAGAAACTTAATTATAAAAATAATAAAATTAATTTTTATATCTCTGAGGCAGAGTTTGATTTAAATTGGCGAAGTTTTTTAGCAGGAAAACTAACTTTTAATTCGATCTTTATTGATCAATTAAACCTTTTTATAAAACAAAAAACGAATACTATTCATACTATTCAAAAAAAATCAAAAACGGACCAAAGAAAAAACATCCACATTCCAGAAATTTTTCATTATTTAAAAATTAGTTCTGCTGTCATTCATCAAATAAATATAAAAACTGAAAATTTAAATCTCAAACTGTACGGTTCTATTCACCAACAATGGCATATTCATTGGCTATTAACGGTTAACGAATTAGCTCGCTTTTTCCCCCACCTAAAAAATAACATCACTTTACAAGGGACTATTCGTGGAATTTTTCAATATCCCAAATTTAATATAGGGCTTGAAAAAACAAATCTACAATGGAACGATTGGCAACTCAAACAAATTCAAAGTACTTTAACTATAAATACTAAAGATAAAAAATGGTTTTTTGACTTCACTGCTTCTGATTTTAATAATAAACGATTAAAAATTTTTCCAGTAAAATTAAAATTAACCGGATCTTTTTTACCTTTTTCATTGCAAGGCACTCTCTCTCAATTTAAACTGAATAAAAGATGTAAAGACCAACAGCTGACTTCGATAATCGTTCCGCAGACACACATGAATAGTTTTGTTTCAAGAAATGGATTAGAAACGTCAATCCAAACGTTCGAAACCAATAAAAACCAATTCATTGCTTACTTACTTTTACCTCATTATCAAGTCGGCTCCCCGTTAAAATTCAAACAGAAAATCAATGCAACGATTGATTTAACCCTTAAAAATTTAAATTTTCTAACGAGATTGTTTCCTGAGTTTAAACGCAGTCACGGCTTTTTTAATGCTCAATTAAAAATTTCGGGTTTATTGCAGAAACCTGCGGTTACTTTCACGCTTCATTTACAACAAGCCAGTATCTCTATCCCAAGCTTAGGCCTTCATTTAAAAAATATAAACTACCAATTACACACCGATAAACATCGTTTGCAGGGTATCGGTCAAATTTATTCCGGTAAAGGATTCATCACATTTACTAGTAAAACTGATTTATTAAAACCTCATTTATCAACATTAATAAAAATAAAGGGGGAAAATGTCACCCTCGTTCACAATCCAAATTATCAGATAATCGCTTCCCCCCAATTAACGATCAATGCAACGATTAACCAAGTTGAAACAGAAGGTTTTATTCTATTTCCTAAAGCTAAAATTAAAATTAATCCACAAAATTATAATCTCATCGAATTATCAAGCGATGTACAATTTTCAGATAAGAAAAAAACGTTAACTTTACCGTTTAACTTAAAAAGTAATCTCAAAATAAAAATGGGCAATGATATTCACCTTTATTATCAAGGCCTTCGCGCTCAATTGAAAGGTTCATTGTCTCTAAAACAAGAATCTGATCATCCTTTATTCGCAACAGGGCAACTTCAACTTTTTCCTGGAGAATACAGTTATTATGGTCAACGTTTAAAATTAGCGGAAAATTCTACATTAAATTTCGTGAATATGCCCATTAATAACCCTCTGGTTCATATTACTGCGCACCGAAATATTTTTATTTTACCTGCCTCCACTTCTAACAACGCCAATGAGATTAAATCTAAACTAGGTTCTAATCATTTTATTCAATCCGAATTTTCCTATCAATCAAGACCTGTTCCCGTAGATATAGGCTTACATATAAGAGGGAGATTACAAAATCCTCAGATTACTTTATTTGCAAATCCTTCTAATAGAATCAAATCATCCCTGGATATGCTTTCTTATTTGATCACAGGTCAAGCCAGTAATGAAATCAGCGCTGCAAGTACACAATTACTATTAAATGCTGCGACTCATTTAGGTCATGAAAAAAATAATTTAAGCGGCCTTATTAATAAATTTCAAAAAAAAATAGGGTTAGATCAATTAACCATTGGTGTGAAACCTATTTTTGATCCGCGCACTAATCGCTTAGAACAAAATACGTCGATAATCGTGGGAAAAAAACTCTCTCCTAGGCTGAATGTGTCTTACAGTCTTGGTTTATTAGATCCCATCAGTATTTTAGAAATAAATTATCTTTTAAATAAAAATTTCTCGCTACAAGTTACCCGCAGTGATTTTGCTAACGGTATCGATATATTTTATAAATTAGAAAAAAATTAAAAAAGAAAAAAGCATACGCTCTACACATAGACAAACTAAAATATTCTAGGAATGATGTGAAAACGAAATTAACGTTTCTATAATATTTTGTGTGCCATTAAGCGGTTTATATTCACTTAATTTATGTTTTAACTTATCTAAATTTTCAAAACTTTCAACGATAATTTTAAGTAATTTTTCATCTGAAAATTCCTCAAAATAAATAACCTGACTGAGACCTAAACGAGAAAAATAATTTGCATTGTCTATTTGATCACCGCGACTTGCTTTTTTTGATAACGGTAACAAAATATGAGGCTTATTTAACGTTAATAATTCATAAATAGACGTCGCGCCTGCACGGCTAACCACTAAATCTGCACACGCTAAAACGTTCGGAAACTTATCTTCTAGATACTCAAACTGTTTATATCCCTTCATTCCATTAAATTCAGGATCCAATTTATTTTTACCGCAAATATGTATCACATAAAATTTTTTTAGTAAGGGTTTTACTAAACGTCGAATCGATTGGTTGATATGAATTGAGCCTAAACCTCCTGCCATTACTAACAAAACAGGTTTTTGTCGATTACAAAATCCACACAGTTTTAAACCTTTTTCGCAATTTCCGTGTTTCAGAAAATCTCGAATGGGCATGCCGGTCAATACTATTTTATGCTTATTTTTAAAATAGTTAGCCGTTTCAGGAAAGGTAATACAAATCAATTGAGCGAAAGGAAAGCTAAGTCGATTGGCTAAGCCCGGTGTCAAATCAGATTCATGAATGACTATCGGAATTCCATTTAATTGAGCCGCGATAACAACTGGTAAAGCAACAAACCCTCCTTTCGAAAATAAAATATCCGGCTTGATTTTTCGAAAAATAAGAAAACTTTGTACGATTCCCATGAATAATTGAAAAGGGGTTAATAAATTTTTCCATGTCCAATACCGATGCAATTTACCGACTGTAATTCCATAATAGGGGATTTTCAAAGGTTTAATCAGCGCACGCTCTATTCCTTTTTGAGAGCCCACATAGAAAATAGCTGCGCCCTTATTTTTCAAAGCCACTATTAATGGTAAATTGGGCGTTACGTGCCCTGATGAACCACCTCCTGTGAAAATCATTTTAATTTTTTTTTCCATAAATAACGTTTAAACGGGTGGATCAGAATTTAATTCCAACTTACCTTCAAGATGGACATCGTGAGGAGCTTCTGGCGGCAAAATGCCCTCATCAACAAAGCGTTCCCATAAACTAAATAAAAATTGTGACCGAACACTCGATCGCGAACTAATATGATTCAAATCGACATAATATTCGACTTTAAATTCTAATAAAACTTTATCAATTTCTTTGAAATAAACTTCAGGTTTTGGATTGGTTAAAATTTTTGGTATTGTGGCTAATACTTCTAAAATAATATCTTTAATTCGTTGCGGGTTATCCTTGCGATTTGTTTTGATAGTAACTAAAGCACCGCGTACTACGCTATCTCGATGCGTCCAATTAATGAAATTTTTACTAAAAATATCGGCATTCGGAACTAATAATTCTTGGCGATCATCCGTCGTTACTGTAATGGATCGCGCGCCAATATGTGAAACTTGCCCATCATAATTACCCACAGTAACCCAATCCCCAACCTTTACAGGTCTTTCTAATAATAAAAAAATCCCTGTAAAAAAATTGTTAAAGAGATCACGCAGGCCTAATCCCACACCTAATGAAAAAAGTCCTAAAATAACTGATATATTTCCCCAATTTAAACCTAAAATATTTAGTCCAATCGTAATTCCAATCGCGATCAGTGTATAATGCGTGAAAATAGCTAAACTATTACGTAGCCCCAAATCTTTAGTATGTGCAAACAACCAACGATAAGCAAATTCGCGTGACCAGTGAGCAACCCAAATTAAAACGACTATTAATACTGCTAATTGCAAAACGGTTACCCCTGTCACCGTTGCCGTACTTGAGATAACGAATAACTTCTTAGAAAGTAATTTTACAAGACTCGTATTCAGTAACGGAACCCTATCTCCCCAACCGTAAAGTTCAAATAAACCCATTATTGACAAAATTAATAATATTAATTTTAAAATTTGATGAAAAGGTTTTAATAACGCTTGACTCCATAACCAACCATTCCTAAAATGGCGAATACATAATTCAGAGACCCAACGAATTAACTCATCTAAAAGTCCTCGAAGCAGTAAATACGCCGTTAACGCAACCAAGAACAAACCTTGGTAATGTGCAATAGCCCACGCGAGTTCGACATAACCCACAAGCCCTATTAACGCATTAGTGAGTAAGCTAAAGGGAATTAAAAAACTCAACCAGCGAATAACTCGTTTTAAATAAGCGTGTTTATTTTCTATATAAGGCTCCAGTAATGTGGGGACAACTTCCCAGCTTTTCATTAAAACTAAAGCAACAATGAGCAAAAACAACATAAATAAACGACCAAACAAATCTTGAATTTCATAATTGACTGGCAATTGATTCACTAAAATTGCAGCAAGCGTCACTATACCGCCAATCAATAGTGTCGTTCGTAAACGATAATAAAGCCTAACATCGTGACCACTCTCATCCGTGGTATTTTCAAGTAATAAAATATGGGCAAGTTGAATAACAATACTAAATAGTAGACAGACAACACTCATACTAATAATTAAAGAAAATAATTTTATGGGTATATTTAATAAAAATAATAATCCTATTAAACCGACCAATAACATAATTCCCGATAAATGGCGTTGCATCAATTGCAATACCACTATCACGGTTTGTGCAGAAAAAAATCCCCGACTCCGTTGTTGCAAGCGTACTCTATCAACCGCTAAAAATCGTCTTAACTTTAACCAAATAGCAAACCATATCAATATACTCAACAAAACAATAAGCCATTGCCAATTCGATACTAACTCAAGTTTATTGAAAACAGGTTCATAAAGCCCCGCTAATTTATCAAGTGTTAATGTAGGAATTTGAAAAATAGTTTGACCTAAACCAACCCACGCATTTAAATTCCAACCCGGTAATGTTTGTCTATTAGCCAGTTGAAGTTTTAATTGTTTTGTGATGAAGGCTTGTTGGGCATTCACGCCTTTAGCCAATTCTTGCATTTTAACAAACAAACTTTGGTACCCGTGTATAATTTCTTTTAATGGCCCTATTTCTACCTGCTTACTTTCATCATGAACGCCGTCCTTTGGTAAATTTTTATTCATGATCATCAAATAATTTTTAAGAAATTTCGTTTTATTATGAACTAAATCAATTGACGCGCTGATTTGGTCACTTAATGTTTCAATCTGATGCTGCAAATTACTGAGCGTAGTCAATGATAATTTTTGATTAAATACAGCCGCTAAATCTTGTAATCTATTCGATAGTTTTAATGCATTTAATTCAGTTTCTAATAAATTATTTTTTTCTTCGGCTTCAAATAATTTAAACTCTGTTTTGTGATAGGAATAATTATTGATAAACCCGGTTACTTCGGCTTTTTTTAATTCTTCACGCCATTGATTTAATCGTTGCATCCATTTTTGTTGATCGTGTTGTAATTTTACGGCAAGTACATCAAGCGAGGCTTGCCGATTGGCCTGTTGTTGTAATTGATAATTTCTCTGCAAATTTTGTTGCCATTTTTCAGAAAAATTAATGGTTTGCTGAAGCGTTTCACGCGCACCTAGCAACACCTTAATCCTTTTTTGTTGTAAAGCAGATAAATTTCTTTTTTCCTGTAAAGTTTGTTGTAACACGGTTTGTTGATGTTCACGTTTTTGGGAAGAACCTGAGGAAATTGGAATTTCCCATTGCTCGGGTGTATTTCGAATGGAATCTTGAATTAAATCGACAGACTGTTGTATTGTTTTCAAACTTAAATTAATGCTTTCTAAATCCGCTTTTGCCATTTCAATCATTAAATCAAGACGTTCAAGAGATTGCTTGCTAACCGTAGGTGATGCATTCTTTTGCTCATTACGCAAACTTTGCAGTTTTCTTCTTAGTAAATCACTATGCGTCTTATCCGCAATGAATTGCTTCTGCGTTAAATTAAATAAAGGGGAATCATTAAACTCAGCAAAGGCTGGAGAACAAAACCCGTTGAATAAAATAAATAATAAAAAAAATAACTGGTACAAACGATGCCTCAGGGTAAAGGTAAAGATTGCTCATTTACGTTTATAACATTTCCATTCGAAGAAGAACGCCATTTCATCCATACATACACCGGTACACTACTCAATAACAATAAAGTTCCATAAAACACAATTTCTTTACCGGAACCTATAATAACCCAAAAGGAATAAATTCCGGCTAAAATTGCAATAATCACCGAACGCAATAATTTTCTATCCTTTTTAAAAAGCCCAGGATATTTATAAAAAATAACTAACTCAGACATGGTAGTTAAAAAATAGGGAATCAGCGAGGCTAATGTTGCAAGTAAAATAATAAGTGTAAATTGTTTAACCAAACTATGATTAAGCGTCATTAATAATAATAAGCTAATTAAAATACTAGAAACAATTAAACCGACGATAGGCGTGCCACTTTTTGATTTTTTTAGAAAAACAGCAGGAAAAAGCTTATCTTGGGCTGCCGCTAATGGAATTTGGCCTTGAAGTAGAACCCAGCCATTTAAAGCACCCAAACACGAAATGACCGCGCCAATGGCAACTAAAATGCTCCCGATGGGTCCAAACATTATTCGTGCGGCATCTGCATAAGGGGCATTAGAATGCGCAAGCACGGTTAATGGCATTACACCCATTGCTGCAGTACTGCTCAGTAAATAAACTACTGTGGTGATAACAACGCCCAAAATAGTCGCTTTGGGGATAGTACGGTGCGGATTATTGACATGTCCGGCAGGAACCGAAGCCGACTCTAAACCAATAAAAGACCATAAAGTTAACGTGGCAGCACCACTAAATGCTTTTAAATTAGACTGGCCTGATAAATTGAATGCACTTAAAAAGTGAGGATGAATGTAAAAAATACCGACTAAAGCAATCAGTAGCAACGGGATCAATTTTAAAACAGTTGTTAATAACTGGAAAATACCGGCTTGTCGGACACCTAAAATGTTAATAAAGGTGACTAACCAAACCACGCTGATACTCACTAAGCAAGTCCATCGTGTGTCGTGAGCCAACTTCGGCCAAAAAAAACTTAAATACCCGATTAAAGCAACCACTATTGCTGCATTGCCTACCCAAAGCGCAATCCAGTAATTATAGGCCATTTGAAACCCAACAAATTCACCAAATGCTTCTCGACAATAAGCATAAGGCCCGCCTATAAGTGGCATCACATTCGATAGCTTTGCAAAGACCAATGCGAGTAACAAAGCGCCCACTGCAGTAACCACCCAAGAAAGCAAACTAATACTTCCATAAGCCGCCAAAGACGCCGGTAATAAGAAAATTCCTGATCCTATCATATTCCCTGTAACAAGCGCAGTTAGCATCCACAACCCTAATTTTTGTTGTTTCACTTTTTTGGACATTTGAGTCTAACCTCTGAATTTTGCACAGAACAAATCGCTGTGTCATTATACCCATCTCATGCATTAATGCGAAAAGTTTTATGTCAAAAACTCAAGGTCTTTATGTCGTTGCGACGCCCCTCGGTAACCTCGAGGATTTTAGTCCACGAGCCATCAACGTTTTAAAAAAAGTTGACACAATTGCCGTTGAAGACACGCGTCATAGTCAAAAATTACTAAAGACTTTTGGTATTACTACACCCTTGGTTTCTTTACATGAACATAATGAAACGATCTCTACTCATTTACTTTTAGATGCATTAAAAAAAAACCGATCGATTGGCTTGATAAGTGATGCAGGAACCCCTTTGATTAGCGATCCAGGTTATCGTTTAGTTCATTTAGCACGTCAACATGGAATTTCAGTGATTCCAATTCCTGGTCCCTGTGCTTTAATAACGGCTCTATGTGCTTCAGGTTTAGCGTGCGACCGTTTTATATTTGAAGGATTTTTACCCGGGAAAAGGAGTGCTCGATTAAAAAAATTACAAACGTTTTTGTACGAAACACGAACGCTCATTTTTTATGAAGCGCCGCATCGTATTCTCGCATTAATTGATGATATGCTCGCCGTTTTTGGACCTGAACGTTACGTTGTATTAGCCAGAGAATTAACGAAAGCATTTGAAACAATTCATGGCGATCCTTTAAAAAATTTGAAACTTTGGCTAAACTCCGACAAAAATCAACAAAAAGGAGAATTTGTTGTTCTCGTCGAAGGGAGGGAACATTTAAACCCACATAAAATAGACGTGAAGCGGATTTTAGGTATTTTACTCAATGAGTTACCCACTAAACAAGCCATCTCACTTGCTGCTAAAATAACCTATGAGAAAAAAAACAAATTATACGCATTGGCATTAGCGGTAGCGAGTAAATAATATGAACGAATCGACACTCGAAATTTTTCAACGAGGAAGTACTGAACTACTCGTTATCGATGAATTAAAGTCTAAATTAAAAGAAAATAGGCCTTTACGTATAAAGGCGGGTTTTGATCCAACAGCACCTGATCTTCATTTAGGTCATACCGTATTAATCAACAAACTTCGTCAATTACAAGACTTAGGCCACGAAATAGATATTATTATCGGTGATTTTACCGCGCTCATCGGTGATCCTTCAGGGAAAAACGTTACTCGCCCACCTTTGAGCGTCGATAAAGTTGTCGCCAATACTAAAACTTACCAACAACAATTTGACAAAATACTCGATCCTAAAAAAACCAACCTACGATTTAATTCAACCTGGCTCGGAAAGTTATCGGTCACTGACTTGATTAAACTCGCATCCTCTTACACAGTGGCAAGAATGTTGGAAAGAGATGATTTTCACCAACGCTATCATCAACATCGGTCTATTGCAATCCATGAATTTCTATATCCTCTGCTTCAAGCGTATGACTCTGTTGTATTAAAAACTGATCTTGAATGTGGTGGAAATGATCAAAAGTTTAATTTACTTTTAGGCCGAGAATTTCAAAAACATTTTAAACAAACACCTCAAATAATTTTAACGCTGCCTGTGTTAGAAGGTTTAGATGGCGTACAGAAAATGTCTAAATCGCTCAATAATTATATTGCGATTGATGAATCTGCCAATACGATGTTTGGAAAAATAATGTCGATTTCGGATGAATTAATGTGGCGTTATTTTGAGTTACTCTCATTCAAAAAAACCCTTAATGATATTAAAAAGATGCAGCAAGATGCGCTGGAAGGAAAAGCAAATCCACGAGATTTTAAAATTGAACTTGCTTTAGAGATCATTGAACGTTTTCATACTCCATCAGAAGCAGAAAAAGCCTTAAAGGAATTTCAACATCAGTTTAGAGAGGGGGCTATTCCTTCCGAAATTAAAACACTATGCATAAGCATATCCGGCGAAAATTTACCGATTGCTCATTTACTAAAACGAGCCGGTTTAGTCAGCAGTACTTCAGAAGCATTCCGTTTCATTGATGCGGGTGCCGTTAAAATTGATTCAATAAAAATTGACGATAAAAAGTTATCTATAAAAACAGATACGACTCATGTTTATCAAGTGGGTAAACGACGATTTGCCAAAGTAACTATTTTGAGTCAATAAATTGTTTTGGATAAACTATAAAAAAACAAATCTCTATTCTCGACGCGCGCCCGCTAATGACACGCGTTTCAAATAATCATTCCAATATTCATCGTAATGTTCGGATAATTCATAGAGTGTTTCCCACGTATAAATCCCCGATTGGTGATTATCATCAAAAATAAACCGGATAGCATAGTGACCCACCGGCTCTATAGTAATAATATTCACATTTTTTTTTCCGCTGACTAATTGACTCTCACATCGATCCTTTTTAGCGTCAGCGGAAGGAGAAAAAACTCTTAAATACTCACAGGGCAAACAAAATTTTTTTCCGTTATCAAACAAAATCTCGACTATTCGCGTTTTTTGTAAAAGTTTTATCTCACAAGGCATAGAAATCATGAAGCTTCTACAAAATAAAATGGCTTGTATCGTGATCTTGCGCTAAAGAAGTTAAATGTTTATCCACATAATTAACATTAATCGTTAGGTTTTTATCTGTGTAATCTGTGGCCTCGAAAGAGATTTCCTCCAATAAACGCTCCATCACCGTATATAATCGGCGGGCGCCTATATTTTCGGTTCTTTCATTCAGATCAAACGCAATTTCAGCGATACGCTGAATAGCATGCTTATCGAAGTTAAGCAGAAGTCCTTCCGTATTTAATAACGCTTGATACTGTACAATTAAAGAGGCCTGTGGCTCAATTAAAATACGTTCAAAATCTTTTGCTGTTAATGCTTTTAATTCGACGCGTATGGGTAAACGGCCTTGCAGCTCTGGAACTAAATCGGATGGTTTCGACAAATGAAAAGCACCCGCCGCGATAAATAAAATATGATCGGTTCGGACCATCCCATATTTTGTAGAAACGGTGCAACCTTCAATTAAAGGTAATAAATCCCGCTGCACGCCTTCACGAGAAACATCAGCGCCACTGGTTTCTCCCCGACGGCAGACCTTATCGATTTCATCGATAAACACGATACCGTATTGCTCTACCCATTCGATTGCCTTGCGTTTCAAATCTTCTTCGTCCAGTAATTTGCTGGCTTCTTCTTTTTGAATCACCATTAATGCATCTTTTACTTTCATACGGCGCGAGCGCGTGCGGGACGCGCCAATATTTTGCAGCATGTTTTGCAGCTGGCTCGTCATATCTTCCATACCGGGAGGGCCCATGATCTCGACTCCTGCAGGGAGGGCAGCCAACTCTATTTCTATTTGCTTATCATCTAATTGTCCTGCCTGCAATTTTTTACGAAAAACATTCCTTGCTATCGATTTTTCTTTGCTTTTAAGTTCATCAACTGCTTCATTTTTGGTCGCACGGGAAGGGGGAACAAAACAATCTAAAATTTTACTTTCAGCAGCCTCTAAAACTTGAGGTTGCAAACGAGTAATTTCTTCTTCACGCAAAAGTTTAAAGGCTGAATCCACTAAATCTCGAGGAATAGAATCGACATCGCGCCCGATATAACCCACTTCAGTAAATTTTGTAGCCTCTATTTTTAAAAAAGGACATCCCGTTATTTTTGCAGCCCGTCGACCAATTTCAGTTTTCCCTACGCCTGAAGGTCCAATCATGAGTATGTTTTTAGGTGTTACCTCATCTCTTAACTCAGGTTCAAGCAACATACGACGTTTACGATTACGCAAAGCAATGGCAATCGCCCTTTTCGCTTCATTTTGACCAATAATAAAACGATCAAGTTCTTGTACGATTTGCTTCGGTGTCAAATCAATTTTACTCAAATAATTAATGTCCTTCGATAATTCAACAGGATTAGGATTATTGGCTTCACTTTTGTCTTCTGAAAAATTAGCATCTATCATAGTAGGCTCTGAAATCGAATCAGTTTCATTCGTTGGTGTATCGATTAAATTGGATGAGTTAGTTTTCATGGGTCAACACGTTTATTTATTGGTAAATTATTTTTTAAGATTTATTGAATCAATTTCTTCAATCGACCGTTGGTGATTTGTAAAAACACAAATGTCTGCGGCAATCATTAAACTTTTTTCAACAATGCTACGGGCACTTAATTTAGTATTTTGAAATAACGCTAATGCAGCCGATTGTGCATAAGCTCCGCCGGAACCTATCGCAATTAAATCATGCTCGGGTTCAATGACATCACCATTCCCGCTCAGCATAAACGACTTCTCTTTATCAGCAACGGCTAACATGGCTTCTAAACGCCTTAAAACGCGATCAGAACGCCAATCCTTAGCCAATTCTACTGACGCGCGATCAAGCCGACCGTTACACTCTTTTAATTTATTTTCAAACCGTTCTATTAACGTAAATGCATCGGCTGTAGCCCCTGCAAATCCAACTAATACTTGGCCATCATACAATTTACGGACCTTACGAGCATTCCCCTTGAGAACAATAGCATTCCCCAAAGTCACCTGCCCATCTCCACCAATAACAACCTTGTCATTACGCCGAACGAGTAATATTGTTGTACCATGTAATGATTGCACTATTTACCTTTTTTATCGTAGTCTATTGAAATTACCACTATGGTGGCTTATTTAATAATTTCAACCCCAACAACCATAATCCTTCATTTCATGACGATATTTTAACCACAATTGCTGATAATCCCGCTGCATTCAATCGTTTTTTTTCATTAGAAAGCTGATTCAAATCAACAGGGCCCATCATAATCTGATAAGTTGGCTTTCCATTTATCCAAATCACTTTTTTTCGCACCGGAATCCCTTTTAACAAAGCCTGCGCTTGTAGTTGTTCTGCGTGAATGCGATCAGTAAAATTGCCTAAAACAAGGATATAGGGTTTGTTATTAAGCCTTCCCATCTCTTCTTCTAATTGTTTTTTAGCTTCAGCAATAGCCACTTGTTCAGGCGTTGTACTCATCATCGCATCGATGGATCTCGATTCTAGAGAGGTAATGGACGTGCTCCTCGAGAAGGGCATTTCTTGCATCACAGAATCTCCCTGTTGCGACAAATTTAAATTTTCATGTGGCAAAATATTATAGAAATCAAATTGAGGTTCAGGTGGTTTAGGGGTAGGCGTTTGGATAATTTCTTTGCGTTTTTTTTCAATGGGCTGAATTGATTTTTCTTTAGGTGCAGACTTCAAAAAAAATAACAAGCCAATAATCAATAAACCCACTGAAATTCCTAGCATTCCCCAAAGTATGGCGTTATTCTTACGTCTTGACATCGGATATTCCAATTTTCTATATTTTTTTGCGTAATCTTTAACCATTTACATGACTTCCAACGTTTTCACGCCCAGTAGATCTAAACCATTTTTAATCACTTGTGCAATTGCAGCAATTAAATTTAATCGTGCGTTCCGCAAGTTATCGTTTTCTACTAGAAAAATAAATGAATTATAATAAACATGGAAAGATTGTGCTAAATCTTTCAAGAAATGTGCAAGAATATGTGGTTCGTAAGTCACCGCTGCGAGCTCAACGACTTCAGAATATCGATTCAACAACACTAATAAATTTTGTTCTTGTGTTTCTTTTAATTCGGATAATGAATCCATTCCTAAAATTTTGTTCCAAACCCATTGTTTTGCAGCCAGTTGGCGCATAACGCTATTTATTCGCGCATAAACATATTGTACATAGTACACCGGATTTGCATTGGATTGTTCCTTAGCGAGTTCAAGATCAAAATCCATATGTTGATCCACACGCCGTAAAACATAAAAAAACCGCGTCGCATCCGCACCAACTTCCTCTCTTAGATCGCGCAAGGTAATAAATTCGCCGCTACGTGTCGACATCTGAATTTTTTTATCTCCGCGATAAAGAATCGCAAACTGTACTAATAAGGCCTTGAAACTTTCTTTGGGAAAGCCGAATGCTTGAATAACAGCGTGAATTCGTGGAATATAACCATGATGGTCCGCGCCCAATACATTAATTATTTTCTTAAACTTCCGTTTTTCTAAAATATAAAGTCGATAGCCTGCGTCTGCAGCAAAATAAGTGGGCTGGCCATTTTCACGGAGTAATACGCGATCTTTATCATCTCCAAAATCTGTTGATTTAAACCACAAGGCTCCATTCGCTTCATAGGTTTTTCCAAGTTCCTTTAAACGTTTGATTGCTTTATTCACAAAGCCCATTTTAAACAAGCTTTTTTCTGAAAACCATTCATCAAAATTGACTCTAAAAGCAGTGAGATCTTCTTTAATATCAATTAAAATAGAATTTAAGCCCGCATCAAATACCTTTTCATAACCGTTGGGACCTAATAACGTTTTCGCTTGCAGAATAAGGCTATCAATATGATGTTCTTTATTTCCACCTTGTGGTTCATCAACCGGAATGTCTTTGAAGACTAATTCACTGGGCTGAAAAAAACGTTCTCCATATTGCGTATAAAGTTGTTGGGCAATTTTTTGAACATAATTCCCTCGGTAAGCATTACTCGGAAAATTAAATGTTTCATTGCAAATTTCTAAATAACGTAACCACACACTGGTCGCCAAAATATCCATTTGCCTTCCGGCATCATTGATATAATATTCTGAACAAACTTGATAACCTACCGCGCTCAATAATCTTGTAATAGAATCCCCATAAGCAGCTCCTCGACCATGACCCACATGCAAAGGGCCCGTAGGATTGGCAGAAACAAATTCGATTAACACAGATTCTTGACGTCCTAAATTCGAAGTTCCAAATTGATTTGTTTGCGTTAAAATCTGGCTGATAACATCATGCCAAACCCATTTCTTTAAGAAAAAATTAATAAATCCTGGACCTGCCACTTCAATTTTTTCTATTTTTGAATTTTCTGAGCAACAATCTATATTCGCTTTTATTTTTTCAGCTAATTGTAATGGCTGAACGTTTAATTGTTTTGCCAAAACTAAAGCGATATTACTCGAAAAATCACCATGTAATTTTCCTCTCGCATAATCAATTTGGATGATTGACGAAGACAGCGTGAAAGAATCGCCTATACTTAACAAAGCCTTTTTGATTTCTTGTTTTAACAGTTGCTTCATAGGGATTTAATTCATCGGTCACCAAAAGAACAAGATTATAACGCAATATCTCCAAGATAAATATAAATCACCTAGACATAAGCTAAACTCTATTTTATTTAATGTTTATCCACCCCCCGCTTGATCGGGCGTAAAATGGGCTTTTTTCATAATTTTCCTATTTTAAACCGATCCCCTCGCGCATGAGCTTACGTAACCTCGCATAATAAAAGCCGTCCGCTCCATGAATTTCGGGAAGAATTTGTCTTCCGATTGGACAGGCTAACCCCCAGGTTTCCCGAATAACTTCTTCTCGAGCGTCAAAATGATGCGTTAAAAAACGTTTTAATACATTGGCATTTTCTTCGGGAAGTACAGAGCACGTCACGTACAGTAAAATGCCGCCAGGCTTCAATAATCCCCAAAGGCTTGATAGTAGTTGATACTGTTGATCAGCGAGTTGAATAACATCTTTCTCTCTTCGTAATAATTTAATATCGGGGTGTTTACGGATAACGCCTGTTCCTGAACACGGTGAGTCCAATAATATTCTATCGAACATTCTCCCCTTCCAAAAAATTTTAAAATCCTGAACCTTCATGGGAAACAACTGGATCTTTTTCTCAGTCAATTTTAAACGTTTTAGATTATCCTTAAGTCTCGTTAATCGAACGACGTCCGCATCAACAGCCACACAACAAGCCAACTCGGGTTGTGTTTCTAAAATATGAGTTGTTTTACCGCCTGGTGCCGCACACGCATCTAAAACGTGTTGTCCATCTTCTAATAGTAGCAATGAGGCTGATAGCTGAGCAGAAATATTTTGTATTGAAATTTCCCCTGTCCTAAAACCCGGTAACTTATCGACTGGAAATGAAGTATCCAGTATAATTCCTGATTGACTCAATTCGCTCAATGTAGCGTTTATATTGTTATTGTTTAGTTTTTGTAGATAACTTTCTCGTGTAATTTCCAATTGATTTACACGCAAACTCATTGAAGCTAAATGATTGTTGGCATCTAAAATCGATCGCCACGCGTTTGGCCACGCGTGTTGTAATTTTTTAATGAGCCAATCAGGATGTGCGAGATGTGTTATTTGAGATACTTTTTTTAATAAACCCGTTTTTTGTCGTTGAAAGGATCGCAAAACACCATTAATGAGCGGGGCCGCCCATCGTTTACGTAATTCTTTGGCCGCTTGAACCGTTTCATAGACTGCAGCGTGTGGAGATATATTTAAATAATTCAGTTGGTAGAGGCCTACTAACACCAAGGCGTAAATATCCTGATCTGAACGGTTCAGTGATTTTTTCAATAAAAAAGAACTCAATTTCTTTAAAGGAAAATACCACCGTATTACGCCATAACATAATTCTTGAATAAACGCTCTATCGCGAACGTCAATTCCAGAAGGGACTTCCGCAAACAAAATCGTATTAAGCGCTATTTTTTTCTTTAAAAAACGGGAGATAATGTGTGCTGCTATTCTACGCGTGTTAGACATACATTCGATCTAAAATAGCACCTACATGGAATAACTCTGATTGTCCATGAATAAAACTTGAAATGGGTAAGCAGCGTCCTCCAGGCCATTGCACTTCTAATAAACGTAAAACTCCCTTTCCTGTCGCTACATCAATCCCTTCTCTGTCCACCTTTAGGATTAAACCTGGTTTTTCAGAGGTTGTCTCTTCCAATACTTCGGCTTTACAAATCCGCAATATCGATTTCCCGAGCACAACACGGGCAACGGGTTTAGGATAAAAGGCACGGACCAATCTATCTAAATAAATTGCTGGCTGCTCCCAATCTATTTCTGCTTCTGACTTATTAATTTTTTTGGCATACGTACTCTCTTTTTCATTTTGTGGCTCGGATCGATAGGATCCACTTTCAATCCATTTCAAACTTTCGAGTAATGCATGAGCACCCAACTCAGCCAAGCGATCTTGTAATGTTTTATTAGTATCCGTAGGCTCGATGCTACAGGGAAATTTCTTGATTATCTCACCGGTATCTAAACCTTCGTCCATCTGCATGATAGTAATACCCGTTTCTCGGTCGCCCGCTAAAATTGCCCGCTGTATAGGCGCTGCACCTCGCCAACGTGGAAGCAACGAGGCGTGGACATTAATACATCCAAAACGAGGCATCGCTAATACTGCTGGCGGTAAAATAAGCCCGTAAGCAACAACGACCATTAAATCTGCATGCAAAGAAGCTAATTTCTTCTGTTCTTTCGATTCACGGAGACTAAACGGTTGAATCACTGGTAACTTATTTTCTAAAGCCATTTTTTTCACAGGGCTCATTAACAATTTTCGCCCTCTTCCTGCCGGCCGATCGGGTTGGGTATAAACAGCGCAGAGTTTATACGCTGATGCCAATGCATGTAAACTCGGTAAGGCAAATTCAGGCGTTCCTGCAAAAATTAGTTTCAATACTTCCTCCTTTTTTTAATTTTATCCAGTTTCTTACGGGCGAGTTGTTGTTTCAGAGGGGATAAATGATCTAAAAATAATTTACCATTCAGATGATCGACTTCATGTTGTATACAATGCGCCAATAAACCTTCTGCTTCTATTTCATAGGGTTTTCCATTTCTATCTAAAGCCTGTAATTTAACCCATAGCGCTCGCGGCGCTTTGTCGTATATCCCGGGGACTGATAAACAACCTTCTTCCAGTAAAGCTTCTCCTTTTTTTTCAACAATAGTGGGATTAATTAAGCATAAGGTATGCGATTTATTATTGGTAACATCAATAACAGCCAATTTTTTGCTAATCGCAATTTGTGGCGCTGCCAAACCTATCCCCTTGGCGGCATACATCGTTTCAAACATATCATCGATTAACTGCTGTAAAGTCGCGTCAAAAACAGTAATGGACGTTGTCGGAACACGCAAACGCACATCAGGCAGTTGGATAATAGGATAAATAGCCATAAAGAAAGTTATCGCTTATTCAATTAAAACTCAAAATGAATGATATGCCCATTATATAAATATTACACTCTAAATCTAGCCTCTGATAGACTAAATGTTAATTTTTCGTCCTTTAATGCACGTCAATCACTTTTTCTCCAAAAATAAAACTATTATTAATGGATTAAATGGAGTAAAATTTCCTCTATTAAAGAGAGAAAGAGTTTGCTTCATGCAAATTCTATAAAATTGGATTAACCTATAATTATAATCAATCATCAAATGAATAATCTCGTATCTTTTTTATCCGATTCTCGTCTCACTCAAGATATTGCTTGTTTGCTGACGTTTCTTCAGCAATCTTTCAATCAAGATAATTTTTTTAAAGCATTTCCTAACGCTATTTTAAAAGCAACGTTAGACGAATTAAAATTTGATTTTGATAATGAAAAAACACTTTCTATTACGTTAAAAAATGATTTGAAAAAAAAGAAATTTAATGTTCCTAATACACTGCTTAGCGCTATCGGATTTCCTCCAAATAAACTCACAGAAAAGTTACAACACGACCAATTTCTAGAATCCGAATTAACACTCAAAGAAGCATTAGAAAAAAACATAGCGCCTCATAATCAAACGATCATTCATTTAACGATTACCAATTCTATTCATTCGTTACAAGAAAAAAATTTTCAGCGTCACGAAAACAGCGAAAAAGAAATTGAAATCCAACTTTTTTTTATTTTTCTTAAAAGCACTATACAACAGTTTGCGTTCACTAAAAATCATACTTCTTCATCTTCCGATTCATTAGTAAGCACTGCAGCGCATTTAACAGCATTATTTATCTCTAATTTAAATAATGTGATGACTTCTTTAAAAGAAACGTTAACCTCTTCCACTGTGTTTTCCTACGGAGTACTTTTTACAAAATTAATGAATTTAACGCCTCAATCAAACCAAAAATCTATTAGACAGTTACTTGACGCACTCATCGAAAATGCGCTAGAGCGTCCATTACACATAAAGTACGATTTTTTTAAAAGAGCTTTTTTTTCAGAAGAAGGGTTTTCCACGATTGTTTATGATCGTGATGATTACCGCTTCATTCAAACCTGTTCAAAAAACTTCAATTCTCTCGTCGAACACTATCAAAATTTTGTTCAGCTTATTGAAGCATTAACCGCGCATCATCATAAAATAAATGAAATTATAGATTTAGCCGTGAAATTAAAAAAGGCCACTGATACTTATTTTCAATCGGTATTATATAACATTGTATTTAACTTTCCCAATGCAGACGTCTTTACTACTTTCAAAAATGTTGTTGAAAGTGAAATTTCAATTTTTCAAAAAAAACATCCCTGTTCAACTGAAGTAAACGGTATATTAAATAAAATATTAAATGCTTTAGCCAGAATTGTCCCTCATTTTTTAATCTCGAGGGAACAAAGAGCACGTTTTTTTCATCCCGGTGAAGCCAGAATATTTCTTAAGATTGAAAATTCTGTTCCCTCAATGAAAATTTAATACAAGAAACATTTTAATGCGGGATAAAATAGCCTAATAATTTAGAAACAACAATAATAGTTGCCACACTGGCTACATATAGACCAATAAACCATAACCATTGACGTATACGTTTTTTCATAATGATGAACGTTAATAGTGAATCGTCGTTTTTACTTTCCCTCTAAAAACATTATAAGAATAAAGCGTGTAAACGAATAATATTGGTAATATAATAACGGCGCCTACTAATATAAATTTTAAAGTGGAAGGTGGGGCGGCAGCTTCCCAAACAGGGATTACATGGGGAACAATATAAGGCCACGCACTAATGCAAAACCCTGTATAAGAGAAAACAAATAACCCGATGGTGAGTATAAACGGCAGTTTTTCTTTTTTTCTATGCAAACAATAAAAATTATAAAAGACGGCCGCTATTGTTAAAATAGGCAAAAACGATAGATAATAAAAATTAGGGAATGAAAACCAACGGTGCATAACGTGCGGTTCGGTTATTGGCGTCCAAATACTTACACAAACGAGAAAAAAAGCAACTACTCCCAGTAAAATTTTAGCTGCTTTAAACATGCGGGATTGTAACTCCCCTTCAGTTTTTATAATTAACCAGTTTGCGCCCAGTAATGCGTAACCGCAAACGACTGCGATTCCTGTAAAAAAAGTAAACGGTGTTAACCAATGATAGGCAGAATGCGGTAACGGAAGCTTGTAACCATAACCTTTTACAAACGTCCCTAAAATAACGCCTTGAATAAACGCCGCTGAAATTGATCCTGCTGAAAAAGCAATATCCCAAATAAATTGACTTTTATTGGCTTTAAAACGAAATTCGAAAGCAACACCACGGAAAATCAACGCGATTAATAAAATCATGATGGGCATATATAATGTGGGCAATAAAATTCCGTAAGCGGTTGGAAAAGCAGCATATAATGCTGCAGCACCAAATACCAACCATGTCTCATTCCCATCCCAAACAGGGACAACCGTACTCATCATAATATCTCGATATTCATTTTTTTTAAAAAAGGGAAATAAAATACCAATACCGAGATCAAAACCATCCAATAAAACATACATCATAATAATTAAAGAGATAATCGTGGCCCATGTAAGAATTAAAAACATTTATTCACCCTCTGGCGCTAAATATTTAAAGGGAGTTTCCGTAACCACTTCTGCAGACGATCCATCGGTTAAAGGACCAACGGGTCCTTTTCGGATTAGTTTAAAAAGATAAAATAAATAAAAACTAAATATAAAACCATAAACAATAACTAATAAGATCAATGAAAAAACAACTTGATGAAAAGGAACGATCGATGCTCCTTCTGTGGTAGTCATCCAGTTATAAACTATCCAAGGTTGTCTTCCAGATTCTGCTGTAACCCAGCCAGCAATTGTGCTTAAAAACCCTAAAGGGGCTATTAATATACAGAGCCGGTAGAATCCGTTGGAGTGATAAAGTTGTCCACGCCATCTCTTCCACAGTGCATAAAGCGCGACAAAAAAGAATAAAAAGCCTATCCCGACCATAACCCGAAACATCCAAAATGTGGCACCGACGACTGGCCTATCTGCGCGCGGGACGCTTTTTAATCCGATTAATTGACCCTCCCAATGATGTGTATTAATTAAGCTTGCCAGTTTTGGTATACTTATTTCATAATCATTTTTTTCTTGTTGACTATTTGGAATAGCAAATAGTACTAAAGGGGCGCCATTCTGTGTGTTCCAGTTACCTTCTATTGCGGCTGTTTTTAAGGGTTGATATTTGAAAACGTTTAAACCGACCATATCACCGAGCACTATTTGAATTGGCGTTATTATCATCGCGGCGCCTAAAACAAATGAAAAACAGGGTTTTGCTATATCGACGTGTTTTTTCTTTAATAAATACCACGCTGAAACACCCGCAATGACAAAACACGTCGTCAACAATGAAGCCGTAACCATATGCAGAAAACGAGGAATAGCCGAAGGATTAAATACGACTGCCCACCAGCTATCGACAACGTATTTTCCTGCATCACTATGAAAACCGGCGGGCGTTTGCATCCAAGAATTAGCGGATAAAATCCCTAAAGCAGAAAATAGTGTTCCTAACGTAACCAGTATCGTTGCTAAGTAATGTAGTTTCGGACCAACCTTATCCCAACCAAACAGCATTACGCCTAAAAAACCAGCTTCTAGAAAAAAAGCAGCAAGCACCTCATAAACAAAAAGTGCACCAATAACGCCACCCGCCACATTGATAAAAGGGCCAAAGTTAGTGCCCAGTTCATACGCTAAAACGACTCCTGAAACAACCCCCATCCCGAACGTCAGTGCAAAAATTTTGGTCCAAAATTGACAAATTCTTAAATAAACGGGATTTCCTGTCTTTAGCCAAACCCCCTCCATAATGGATAAAAAAATAGCTAAACCAATATTGAGTGTGGGGAACAAAATATGAAAACCAATCGTAAATCCGAACTGAACTCGAGAAAGCAATGTAGTATCGATCATCATAATGCACTTAAAAATGTAAAAATTATTAGCTAGTATACTCCAATTTTACAAAAACCAAATCTCATAATTAATTGGCGTATTAAAAATTTATCTTTCAAACAATATCATGGTAAAGTAGATAAAATAAATTCATTTGCTGAAAAATAAAATTTAGGATTAAGTTTACAATGTAAATCGTCAATTGCTGATAAAATACAGCATTCAAACAAGATTATAATAAGCGGTTATGAAACGCATTATGATAGCTTGTTTTCGCGGAAAAAATAAATAGCTAACAAGAAGCTTACTTACTTTTCCATTAAAATAAGCGGTTTCAACTCTCATAGTTTTAATAAGGAAATTACACTTGAGCACACACGACCCTTTACGTTTATTTTTTGCTGTTGAATTAAATTCCGAATTACGTCGAGCGCTATCTCAGCTCATTGATGAACTCAAACAAGAACCTTGGGGCCATCGAGTTCGGTGGGTACAACCCGAAAATCTTCATATTACGCTGCGTTTTTTAGGAACAACGCTGCCTGAAAAAATCTCGGAATTGGTCAAGCATGCTCATAATGCAATTAATAAAATAGAGCCTTTTCCGCTCCAACTCCATAATATTCGCTTCTTTCCATCACCCACCGCTCCCCGCGCGATAGCTGCAGATATCATTCCAACTTCAGAGCTCTTTGAACTGGCTAATGCATTAGAAGAAGTGGCGTCAAACCTAGGTTTTACGCCAGAAACCAAACCCTATTTGCCTCACTTAACGCTCGGTCGGATTATCCATCATCATGCACCCAATCTAAGAGAGGAATTAAATTTAAATACTAGCCCTATGATAGTGAATGAAATTGTCCTGTTTAATAGCAAAAAAACTGAATATAGCCAGAATTATGCGCCACTTGAATACATTTCGTTGCAAAAAGCGAAAATCAATAGCCACGCGGAAATCTAAAACGTTCACAGGTCATGGCGGAGAGGGTGGGATTCGAACCCACGTGGGATTTTAAAACCCCCATCCGATTTCGAGTCGGCGCCATTATGACCGCTTTGGTACCTCTCCAATTTTTTAATCAGACCGTAGGCGGCAATAAACGAGGTAATTGCGTGGGCCTACGAGCAACTTGAGGAATATTATATCTTTCTTCCTTAGAAATCTGTAAACCAGGCGGAACCTCCAACAAAGGTAATTCCTGACTATACAAGTATTGTGACCGTTGTGTTTTTACATATTTATTTACAGATGAACAAGCCACTAAGTTTACAACAAAAAAAATTAAAATTAAATAAAATAGCTTCATTCTCATTTTAGGATAAAGTCTTCACTAAATTGATTACAGGTTTCAAATCGGCTTGATGGGCAACCGATAACGGCGTTAAGGGCAACCGCAACGTAGATGACGAAATGATACCGCGTTGTGCCGCTAACCATTTCACAGGAATAGGATTCGTTTCAATAAATAATCCTTGATATAAAGGACGCAATTGTTTGTCAATTTTGCTCGCTGCTTCCCAATCTGCTTTTTTGGCTAACTCACAGAAATGATGCATTGATTGTGGTACAAGATTTGCTGCCACAGAAATTACGCCTTTTCCTCCCCTCTGCATAATGTCTAAAGCAGTATTATCATCCCCACTATAGACATCAAAATTTTTACCGCATAATTTTAAAATATTTTTCACTCGCTCCACCTGGCCCTCTTTTATTCCCACTATATTTGGAATGCTTGACAGTTTAACCACCGTTTCAGCCAGTAAATCACATCCTGTCCGTTTGGGTACATTATAAAGAATGATTGGGATAGGTACTTTGTTTGCTATCACACTAAAATGCTTGTAAAGCCCATCCTGTGTAGGACAGTTATAATAGGGCGTGACTAACAAACAGGCATTAACACCCGCTTTCATCGCTAATTGTGTCTTTTCAATCGTGTTTTGTGTCGATTGAGTTCCTGTGCCTGCAATAATGGGAACATGTCGATGCGTGTTTTGATTGGCTTGTTCAACAACCGTTTTAATCACATTAACGTGCTCTTCTGAAGTGAGCGTTGAAGCTTCCCCAGTGGTTCCCATAACAACAATACCATCGGTGCCTTGTGCAATATGCCAATCGACTAGCTTACGTAAGCTTGCATAATCTATAGAGCCACTTTCTTGCATGGGCGTAACCAATGCGACTATACTGCCATGGAACATCGTTTTTTTCCTCGTTATCAATACGATAGAGACTTCCGAAGATAGTTTTCAATTGCCGACAAAATATAACAGGCTGAAAAAATAAATTCACCCCTTTCTAATGGGAGTTCTTTTTAAACATCCATGAACAGAGAATTTTGTGCTATTTGTTCCCTATTTTTATAAGCGCCAATCATCAAACTAAAAATTCCTGAAAGAATTATTAAGTATAGAGGATACTCACAATCTATACTACATTGGGATTGGTAGATTAGCCCGTTCATTCCGGTGTAAGATAGCACTCGAAAATAAAAAACTGATTTTCCTTTCTACTTTCTAAAGACTAGTGAGCCTCTTCCAGAGAATTTTTAGTACTAAACAGTAACGATAATCTTTAGAATGACATTATTCAAGTGAAGAATAGGGGTATATATGTCTATTTTTGAACAATCGCCACAATTAACACCGTTAAAAAATTGGTTGAAAGAATCGTGCGCTCTGGCATGCTCCACTTTTAAATTACAACCTTTGGCAAATGACGCGAGCTTTCGCCAATATTTTCGTTTGCAACAAGATGATATGAGTCGCATTGTCATGATAGCACCTCCTGATAAAGAAAATATTATCGCTTTTGTTACGATTGCGAGAAATTTTGCGCGTCAAGGAATTTATACGCCAGAAATACTTGCCTATAATCTTAAACAAGGCTTTATGTTGCTAAGCGATTTAGGAAATAATTTATACTTAGATAGACTCAACCCCAAGACCGTTGACGATTTATATCATCGAGCGCTTTCAGTTATTTATCAAATTCAGATTTGTCACCCTAAATTTCCAAATGACAAATCGCTCGGTCTGTTTAATGAAAAACTGATTCGATTCGAATTAGGGTTGTTCATTGATTGGTTCATCAAAAAACATTTAGGGCTAACCCTAACCCCTGAAATCAATGCTATATTAGAAAATACGTTTAAAATTTTGATAAACGCTCTTCTTGAACAACCTCAAGTGTGTATTCATCGTGATTATCATTCGCGCAATTTGGTTTTATTAGAAAATAAAAATGTGGGGGTTTTAGATTTTCAAGACGCATTATATGGACCCATTACTTATGATGTGGCTTCATTATTGCGTGATGCTTATGTTGATTGGCCCACTTGTCATGTTTATCAATGGGCTTTAAAATTTTACACTACCCTCAACATAAAACATCAATTTTCTAAAGAAAAATTCATTCGCTGGTTTGATCTCACGAGTCTTCAACGACATTTAAAAATATTGGGTATTTTTTCACGACTTAATTATCGAGATAACAAGCCCCATTATCTATCCACAGTAACGCGCTTGTTCAATTATATGAATAAGACATGCGAAAACTATGCTGAACTTTTACCGTTTAAAACATTATTACAAACAAAAATTCAACCAAAACTTTATGAGAAAGAAAAAAAATGAAAGCGATGATACTTGCTGCGGGTCGTGGTTCACGGCTGCGTCCTTTAACTGATAAAAAGCCTAAGCCCTTGATTTCGGTGAATAACCAACCACTTATTGTTCATCAAGTCATGAAACTAGCTAACATCGGCATAAAAACGATAGTCGTTAATGTTTCTTATCAAGCTAAACAAATTATCGAAACCTTAGGCGATGGAAAAGCGTATGGCGTTAACATTGAATATTCTTTTGAACCGACTGCGCTGGAAACAGGTGGGGGAATTTGTCAAGCATTAACCCTTTTAGGAAGGGATCCCTTTATGGTAATAAGCGCTGATATTTGGACCGATTTCCCCTTAAAAAAACTGTTATCTCATCGTTTAGAGACTGGTGCGCTCGCCCATCTTATTTTAGTTGATAATCCACGTTTTCATCCTCAAGGCGATTTTCACCTTACTCACACGGGTTTACTCGATTTAAATCCCTCCAATAAGTTAACCTTCGCTAATCTTGGAATTTACCATCCGAATCTATTTCAAGGGAAATCAGGCATTTTTCCATTATCATCACTTCTGTATCAATCGATTGCAGAAAAAAAAATAACGGGAGAATATTACAAAGGTTTATGGTTTAACATAGGAACACCCACTGAATTAGAACATCTCAATGACTATTTGAGGCAAAAGAAGTAACGAAATATGCAAAACTTAACGATCAGTTTCATTGGTGCCGGTAATATGGCCACTAGCATTATCAACGGTTTATTGAAAAAAAACTTCCCTGCCAAAAACATATGGGCTACGAATAATAATAGTGAGCAATTAAATCAACTAAAAAGCTTAAATATTAATCTGACCACCGATAATAAAACCGCAGTACGCCGATCAACAGTTGTCGTTCTCGCTGTAAAGCCACAAATTTTAAAATCGGTTGCCCTTGAAATCGCAAAATGTATGCAAGAAAGAAATCCTCTCGTTATTTCAATTGCAGTAGGTATTCGTTTAAATCATTTAGAAAATTACCTACTTAATCAAAATTTAGCCCTGATCCGTTGTATGCCTAATACACCTGCTTTAATTGGCTGTGCAGCAACTGCTTTATTTGCAAATCCATAGTGTTCTCTCTCTCAAAAGAAAATCGCTGAATTTATTTTCAATGCCATTGGTACGGTCGTTTGGTTAAGTAACGAAGAACAGGTTGATCTTGTTGCTGCTTTAACGGGAAGTGGTCCTGCTTATTTCTTTTTATGGATGGAAACCTTAGAAAATGCCGCAAATGAATTAGGTTTATCTAAAGAAATGGCTCACGCACTCACGTTGCAAACTGCTTTAGGTTCTGCTCGGATGGCCATTGAAACTAAAAAAAATTTAACCCAATTAAGACAGCAGGTAACCTCACCGGGCGGGACAACTGAAAAGGCCATAGAAAGTTTAAACGCTGCGCACTTAGACGACATTATAAAAAAAGCGCTTACAGCGGCTCAAAATCGCGCAAAAGAACTTGCTCAAACTTTTTAATAATGAACCAAAAATTCTTCTTTATTCTTTATAGGGAGTCGGTCCGGCATTTCGAATCGTTAAACTGACATCAAACTGTTTAAAATTATTAACAAATTTATTGATGAGCTCATGCGCTTTATGATCATATTCTGCGGGATCTTTCCATGTCTTTTTAGGATTTAATAGATTGCTCGCTATACCTGGCAACGCGTTAGGAATAGCCAAATCAAACCCTGGCAATCGTTCGGATTCTGACTTGGAAATCTCATCATTTAAAATAGCCTTTATAACAGCACGGGTGACAGGAATAGAAAAGCGTTGTCCTCCACTCACCCCATAAGCTCCTCCCGTCCAACCTGTATTGACTAAATAAACTTTCGCATGACTCTCTTTTAACCGTTTAATTAATAGTTCAGCATAGACTTTTGCAGGTCGTGGAAAAAAAGGTGCGCCAAAACAGGTGCTAAATGTTGTTTTGATAGGTTCAGTTTGACCCACTTCCGTACTCCCAACTAATGCCGTGTAACCGCTTAGAAAGTAATAGGCTGCCTGTTCATGATTCAAATAAGCAACAGGGGGCAATACACCATACAAATCACAACACAAAAAAATGATAGCGTCTGGCGCGCGATCAACTCGGTTGGGAAAAACCCGTGAGTCAATAAAATCTAAAGGATAAGCGACGCGTGTATTTTGAGTCCGTGTTGAATCGTTATAATTGGGTTCTAACGTTTTAGGGTTAAGCACCACGTTTTCCATGACGGCCCCATGACGAATCGCTTTCCAGATTAAAGGTTCGCGTTCCTTGGATAAATCAATGCATTTGGCATAACAACCGCCCTCAAAATTAAACACACCTGTTTTACTCCAGCCGTGTTCATCATCACCAATCAAAAAACGGCTGGGATCAGCAGACAACGTGGTTTTCCCCGTTCCCGATAAACCAAAAAATAAAGCCACATCCCCTTTTTCGCCAACATTAGCAGAGCAATGCATCGGTAAAACATCAACGTGAGGCAGTAAATAATTCATAACCGAAAACATGGCCTTTTTGATTTCGCCCGCATAACGATGTCCACATAATAAAACCCTACGCTGAGCTAAATGGATGATTAAAGCGGCGTCACTATTAACGCCATCTCGTTCTGGGTCTGTTTTCAACCCTGGAAGACTTAAAATGGTCCACTCCGGATGAGCAACTTTTCCATAAAAATGAGCTGGACGAATAAAAAGCTGTCGTGCAAATAAGTTATGCCACGCGTATTCTGTTATTACTTTAACGGGTAAAAAATAAGTAGGATCAGCACCCACTTGTAAATTAGAAATAAACAAATCGATTTTTTTCGCATATTGTTCGGCACGTTGCCACAAAACATGGAAACGATCTTCTGAAAAAGCTTGGTTAATAGAATCCCAATCAATATTATTTTCACTTGTGGGTTCTGTGACAATAAATTTATCTTTAGGGGATCGCCCTGTCCGTTGGCCAGTAACAACCGATAAAGCACCATTCGCAGCGATGACCCCTTCTCTTCGCTCTACGGCATAATTAATTAACGCATCAACTGGTAAATCGATAAAAAGCCTCGATGAATTTTTAGATTGAACCGCTGACATAGCCTACGCTCCTTAGCTTACAGATGTCGAAATGTTAACACAGATGAAAAAGCAATAATATTCCAAAAAATATTTTTTAACGTTAAGGACGCATTCTATAGGGGAAGCTATTCTGTGGCTCATAGACTTCAAAAGATGAAAATAAGAACGTTTTTTTTTGCGGAATAACAATTGGAGAAGAAATTAAATGAATAATTATATTAAACAATATTAATATAAAGTCTCGATACGCCTTCAATATCAATTCATTCATTTTATTCCGATGCGATTTTTCAAAAAAACTCGGTAATGCACAAGGGAAATCTAAAGACAATAATTTAGAAAATGTAAATTTTGATGATTTCGGATGCAAATCATGAAATTGAGATTGTATTTTAAAGCTTACATCTTCTTCAGATAATTTTTTTATATTAATTTCCATCGATTTTGGATCTAAAGTAATCGTATGCTTTACGGTAAACTCTATTAGATTTTCACCTTGTTCCGTGCCAAAAACAAAAGGCATTGCTTTTTGATCAATGGGACGCAAACCTATTTTTTGACGGTTGTTTTCCCCCAGCTTTGTTCTAATATAGTTTTGAATATAAACAATTTTTTCTTTTTCAGATGGGTCTAAATCAAAAGATAACAATTCTCCCGCTTGAGCAAAAACCTTCTGTAACATATCGACGGGCAAAAAACCTAATTTTTTTACACTAAATTTCTCTGTAACGACCAATTTCTCAGAACCAAACTCACAGATAATATGATGTTTATGCCCTTGATTAACGTTTGGGGTAAAACCCAATGAATTGATATGGAATGTTAAAAACTGCCTCGCCGTATAAAACATTCCCCCTTGATGAAAATTCTGCAATAATAATCGCTTAAATTTTTCATTCAGCTTTCCTATTCTAAATAAAAAAACTTCGTCCGGATCAGGACCTATCCCTGTTTTTCTTTGTAATAATTGGGCATCGGTATTGAAATCCTGATCGTGCTTTATATAAGACCATTCGCCTGACTCATCTTTAATGGTTAAGCCATACATCCTTTTCAAATCTTCGACAACTTGTACGCGATCTTCTACATGACTTGGGTAGGCAAACTCTTGTAATGCGTTAAGCCATTCAGTTTCAAAACTTAATTCGAGTAATTGACCTTTTAACATCGGATGACCGTTATTTTTTTTTAGGTTAAAGGTTGTAAACTGTTAATCTATTCTCTCTCTATAAATATACACTAAAAAGTGTAAATTAATCATGTTATATTAGCAAAATAATCTTAATTTTAAATTAATTATGGCTATAATCCGTTCTAAACCTCGTTTGCTGACAGGCGACACCCCCACAGGGAGGCTCCATCTTGGTCATTGGGTAGGATCTTTAGCTTTGCGTGTGGACTTGCAAAAAACTTATGACTGTTATTTCATTATCGCTAATGTTCATGCATTTACCACACGCGCCGAATCTCCTGAAGAAATCCGTCAAAATACGTTTGACATCGCCTTAGATTATCTTGCTTCTGGCATCGATCCAACACAAAGTCATATTTTTATTCAGTCAGAAATTCCGGCTATAGCTGAACTCACTTCCTTTTTTAGTATGCTCATTTCTTTTCCCAGAGTCATGCGTAATCCAACCATAAAAGAGGAAATTCGGCAAAAAAACCTAGGCGATAACTATCCGTTTGGTTTCTTACTTTATCCTATAGGGCAAGTCGCAGATATTCTTAGTTTTCGACCTAACATTGTGCCTGTGGGGGAAGATCAAATAGCGCACTTAGAATTAGCCCGTGAAGCTGCACGTCGTTTTAACCAAATTTATTGCGGTGTCGATCCACACACAAAAGATGAAGATTATATCGCTAAAGGGGGGTTATTCCCTATTATTCAAGCAAAACTTAGCCCTGTACGTCGATTAGTTGGAACAGGCCCTCCGAATGCAGAAGGGGTATTGCCCAAAATGAGTAAATCGTTAAACAATGCCATTTATCTGAGTGATGACGTTGACACCATTAAGAAAAAGGTAATGGGCATGTATACCGACCCCAACCGGTTGCGCGCAACTGATAAAGGAACTATAGAAAATAATCCTTTATGGATATTTCATGATGTTTTTAACCCTGATAAAAAATGGGTTAGCGAAGCAAAAGATAAATATCGAAAAGGTCAAATCAAGGATGTGGAATGCAAACGCGTACTCGTCGACAGAATCGTCGAACTGACTCAACCCATACGTGAACGTAGAAAACGCTATGAAAAGGATCCCGGTGCGGTTTTACACATTTTAAAACAAGGGACCGCACAAGCCAATCAAATTGCAGAAGAAACACTGAGTAAAGCTAAAGCATGTATGAAACAAGATTATTTTAAACGGTTGGTCACATTAATCGAATAAAACACTAGGTGACCGGCAACGTTACTCCACGCTGACCTTGATATTTGCCCCGACGATCGCAATAGGATACTTGGCAAACCTCGTCAGACTCTAAAAATAGCATCTGTGCTACGCCCTCATTGGCGTATATTTTAGCGGGTAGAGGCGTCGTATTGGAAAACTCAAGTGTAACCTGGCCTTCCCATTCGGGCTCCAACGGAGTGACATTGACGATAATTCCGCAACGTGCATACGTTGATTTACCGACACAAATAGTAAGAATATTCCTTGGAATCCGAAAATATTCGACCGTATGTGCTAAAGCAAAAGAATTAGGCGGGATAATACAAACATCATTTTTTACATCAACAAAACTATCTTCTGAAAAATTTTTAGGATCAACAATCGCAGAATTAATATTCGTAAACACGCGAAACGCGTTAGCACAACGCACATCGTATCCATAACTGGAAACACCATAAGAAATAATGCGCCCATCCCCCGTTTGGCGCATTTGATGAGGTTCGAAAGGCGTTATCATTCTATATTCTTTTGCCATACGGCAAATCCATGCATCAGATTTAATCGACATATTTATTTCCTAATACTATTCTTTATCGATAACTATTTTCGGAAATCGAAAAGTTTTTGTTTTTGGATGGTTCAGTTGTTCTGTTATTTCGCGTGCTATCTTTCGATAAATATCAGCAATAGCACCTTGTGGCTCTGCAAGAAAAATAGGTGTCCCGACATCCGCTTGCTCGCGAATTTTTCCGTCTAAAGGTAAAGTACCGAGCAACCTCATATCATAGGCTTTAGCAAGCCGCTCCCCTCCACCATGGCCAAAAATAGGTTCTTTATGACCGCAATTTCTACAGGCATACATACACATATTTTCAACAATGCCTAACAAAGGTACTTTAACCTTGTTAAACATCCCGATGGCCTTGCGTACATCCAACAACGCAATATCCTGCGGCGTTGTCACAATGACAGCGCCTGATAAAGGGATTTTTTGGGTTAAGGTTAGTTGGATATCTCCTGTGCCGGGTGGCAAATCAACGACCAAATAATCAAGATTATTCCAGTGCGTATCATTTAATAATTGCTGTAAGGCCCCTGTCGCCATAGGACCACGCCAAATCATGGGGGTACTCGCATCAATTAAATAGCCAATTGACATTGATTGTAGACCGTGCGCATAAACCGGTTCCAAGGTTTTACCATCTTTGCTTGTTGGCTTCTCGTTAACCCCTAACATTTGCGGCTGATTAGGACCATAGATATCCGCATCCAGGATCCCAACATTTTTATTTTCTACTTCAGCAAGCGCTAAGGCTAAATTAACAGCGGTCGTTGATTTTCCAACACCTCCTTTTCCGGAAGCGATAGCAATAATATGTTTGATTTTATTAGCACGACTTAACATAATATTTAAGAAAATTATAACTTGACGCCACTGCTCGCAAAAAGGCAGAATTTGATACTCAATAATACGCAAAAGATGAGTATGCAGCAAACACCTCGAAAATTATTAGTCACAAGTGCCCTACCGTATGCCAATGGTCCTTTACATATCGGTCATTTATTAGAACATATTCAAGCGGACATATGGGTCCGTTTTCAAAAAATCAGGGGGCATCATTGTATTTTTATATCCGGAGAAGATGCGCATGGGACACCCATCATGCTCGCAGCACAGCAACGCAACATAAGCCCGGAAGCTTTAGTGCGCGAAATAGCCGATGCACATCAACACGATCTTACAGATTTTTTTATTGAATTTGATAATTTTTATACCACGCATTCTCCAGAAAATGAAGCATTAACGCGTTTCATTTACCAACGTATGAAAGAGAAAGGAAACATCTATAAAAAAAGGATCAAACAAGCTTACGATCCCTCAGCGAAAATGTTTTTACCTGACCGTTATGTTAAGGGCGCGTGTCCTTGTTGTAAAGCACTTGATCAATATGGTGACAATTGCGAAGTTTGTGGTTCTACTTATTCTCCATTGGATCTTCTTGATCCTAAATCGATTATTACAGGAACGAGCCCTGTTGTAAAAGAATCTGAACATTATTTTTTTCGACTTTCCGACTATACCGAGTTTTTACATCAATGGATCACACAAGAGGATCATCTTGCTGATGAAATCAGCAATAAACTTTTAGAATGGTTTAAAGAAGGCTTACACGATCTCGACATTTCACGTGACGCTCCTTACTTTGGTTTTAAAATTCCAGGAACAGAAAATAAATTTTTTTATGTCTGGATCGACGCACCAATAGGCTATATGGCAAGTTTTAAAAATCTCTGTTCGCGCCATAGCGATTTACATTTCGATGAATATTGGTCTTGCCCCACAACGACTGAGCTCTATCATTTCATCGGTAAAGATATTATTAATTTTCATGCTATCTTTTGGCCTGCAATATTAAAAAGTGCAAATTTTCGTTCGCCTACGGCGATTTTTGTGCATGGTTACGTAACGGTTAATGGACAAAAAATGTCAAAATCTCGCGGAACCTTTATTTCTGCACGACACTACCTTAACCATCTCGATCCTGAATATCTGCGATATTATTATGCAACCAAACTGAGTCGAAAGACAGAAGATATTGATTTTAATTTACACGATTTTATTCAAAAAATTAATTCAGATTTGATCGGAAAATTAGTCAATATTGCAAGTCGGTGTGCAAGCTTTATTAATAAAAAATTTGCGCATCAATTATCTAAAAATCTATTAAATCCTGCACTCATGGAAACGTTTATTCGTCAAGGCGATGAAATTTCAAGTCATTATGAAGCACTGAATTACAATCGCGCGATGAAACTTATTATGGAATTAGCGGACAAAGCAAATCAAATGATTGATGCTGAAAAACCGTGGCTACTCATTAAAAATCCAAATTCAGTCGAACGTGCTCATGCGGTCTGTAGTTTAGGGTTAAATCTTTTTAGAATTTTAATACTTTATTTAAAACCCGTACTTCCAATGACCGCCAAAAAAGTAGAACGTTTCTTAAATATCCCAACCTTGACGTGGAATCAACGAGAAAAAGGATTATTCGATCATAGAATAAACACGTTTACTCCTTTATTACAACGTATTCCTGAAGAAGTTATTGTTACTATGCAAAAAATGAATTCGATTACTGCACATTAAATTTTATTTACATTTATCTTCATTTAATAATGGACACAACATCGTTCGTTCTCTCAAAAAAAGATTTAAAAAAACACATTAAAGAAATCGATGCTTTATTACCACAAACGCAATGTGGGCAATGTCACTATTCGGATTGCTATTCTTACGCCAAAGCCATTGCAGCAAACAAAGCAGAAATAAATCAATGCCCGCCCGGCGGAGTAAAAACCTTACACGCTTTAGCGAGCTTATTAAAAAAAGAGGCCGGACCGTTTGTAGAAGAAATGCGTAAGCACGAAAGACCGGCCATGACTGCGCGCATACGTGAGTCGGAATGTATTGGTTGTACCAAATGCATTCAAGCTTGCCCTGTTGATGCAATTGTAGGTGCTGCGAAACAATTGCATGTTGTATTAAAACAAGAATGCACCGGTTGTGGACTTTGTATTGCGCCTTGCCCAGTAGACTGTATTGATCTGTTCACATTACAGCAATCCCCGTATAACCCTCAACAAGCACGACAACGTTACGTTGCAAAAAAATACCGCCTTCATTCAGTACATCATCAAACATTCATAAAAAAAACATCCCACCCTAACGAAGAAATGGCTTATATTCATGCTGCAATTAAACGAGTTAAGGAAAAAAAACAGCGTTTAATGAAAAACAAAACAATGATTATAAGCGAACATGAACATTAAACGTCTAATGCTTGATAGATATGATCGCGGCGTGAATAAGTAAACATTTGGCCTGTCTTAATATCAAAAAACCAACGATAAATCGTTAATGTTTGAGCGTCTACTTTTTCTTTTATCCAAGGAAAAGTCATACAGTTTTCATAGGATCGTGTCAACGATAATTTTGCAATCTCCTCTGGATTTCTTATCTGATTATCTGGAAGCTTTATTGAAGAAACCCATTTGCTTATAAAATCATTTTTGGATAAATGTTCTCTATTTAAAAGGGCGTCTATTCCACCGCATTGACTATGCCCCAATAAAATAAGATGTTTAATATTCAACACTCGAATTCCGAATTCTAAAGCAGCACTTGTGCCATGCAACGCTTCATCTTTTTGATAGGGTGGAACTATATTCGCAACATTACGCATCACAAATAAATCACCAGGATTACATTGTAATATTAATGCGGGATCAACGCGCGAATCACAACACGCAACAATCATTGTCTGAGGCTTTTGGCCCGAATCTGCTAAATACCGCATAACGGCATTATCACCAATAACATATTTTTTTCGAAAAACACGATAGCCCTGTAATAGTTTATCGAATAAATGTGCCATAGCTTGCTTCTCGCTTACTCTTTATTTGAGACTTGTTTTATTATCAATATAGGTTTTTCATTATTTTTAAATAAAAATATATCATAAAAAACAAATAAGAGCCTTAAGGGTCGCGTCATTACGGCAAATGGTACGCGTTCACTATAAATGAAAACTAACTGTAGTGTTTATAGATATATCTCACTCAATGAAATGAGCGAGATAAAATAATATGGCGTCCCCAAGGGGAGTCGAACCCCTGTTACCGCCGTGAAAGGGCGATGTCCTAGGCCTCTAGACGATGGGGACCTAACGGTTTAAGGTCCGCTATTTTGGCTGCGCTTGGCTAGAATGTCAATAATAAAATAAATCGATACTACAATACTTAACTTTTACGCTATAGTGAAATATACCGATTCAGCAACTAAAAAATAAGTAAGCCATTATGTCAAACCAAACACTCCATCTCAACGAGAAACTCTATCACTACCTCTTATCTATTTCTTTACATGAGCCTACTTCTTTAAAATCACTTCGAGAAGCAACATGCCACTTGGCTTCTCATGGCATGCAAATTTCGCCTGAGCAAGGTCAATTCATGCGATTTTTAATTGAGCTCATTGGTGCTACAAAAACATTGGAACTCGGTGTTTATACGGGTTATAGTGCTTTAGCGGTTGCATTAACCTTACCGGAAACTGGAAAAATTATCGCGTGTGATATCAATAAAGAAACAACTTCTATAGCACAACATTTTTGGCGGAAAGCAGGCGTTGCACATAAAATTGATCTGAAATTAGCGCCCGCATTAGAAACGTTAGACAATTTAATCCAACAAGGGCAGTCAAATCGTTTTGATTTTATCTTTATTGATGCGGATAAACTCAATTATTTAAATTACTACGAACGTTCGTTTCTGCTGCTTCGGCCTGGCGGCCTCATGCTCATTGATAACGTGCTTTGGAGTGGTAAGGTGGCAGATTCCACCTTTCATGATAAACAAACGCGCGCTATTCGAGCATTTAATCAAGCCATTTACCAGGATAAACGAATTAGCATGTGCTTAATTCCCATCAGTGATGGTCTTACTTTAATTCGAAAACGTTAGTGATTTTATAGAGTTTATTTATATCGTCGCAATATCCCCCTTTTTTTCTAACCAAATTTTACGATCACCCGAACGTTTTTTCGCGAGTAAGAGATCCATTAAGGAAAATGTTTTTTGTGGATGATCAATGATAAGCTGAACTAACCGTCGCGTATCAGGCGCCATCGTTGTTTCCCGCAATTGCATCGGATTCATTTCACCGAGTCCTTTAAATCGTTGTATACTTATTTTTCCTTTGTTTTCAGCGATTAATCTATCCAAAATAATTTGTTTTTCTTCATCATCTAAGGCATAAAAAACTTCTTTACCTCTATCAATACGATAAAGCGGTGGCATCGCTATATAAATATGTCCTGCTTCTATTAATGCGCTAAAATGTTTTAAAAATAAACCACAGAGTAACGTCGCGATATGCAAACCATCCGAATCAGCGTCCGCTAAAATGCAAATTTTACCATAACGTAACCCTGATAAATCTTTTGATCCTGGATCGATTCCTATGGCGACAGCAATATCGTGTATTTCTTGCGATCCTAATACGTGGTTACTCGTCACTTCCCACGTATTTAATATTTTTCCACGCAATGGCATAATCGCTTGAAATGCTCTATCGCGCGCTTGTTTTGCTGAGCCGCCTGCAGAATCACCTTCAACTAAAAATAATTCGGTACGATTCAAATCGGTTTCTGTACAGTCAGCTAATTTACCTGGTAATACTGCACCGCCTAAAACTTTTTTCCGTGCGACGTGTTTACTGCGTTGACGTTTTTGTGCATGAGCTATCATTAATTCCGCTAAATTTTCAGCTTCAGCCACATGTTGATTAAGCCACAAACTAAACGCGTCTTTTATTACACCGGAAACAAACAGTGCCGATTGGCGAGAAGTAAGCCTTTCTTTAGTTTGGCCAGAAAATTGAGGCTCTAATAATTTTACAGAGAGTATGTAATGACATCCTTCCCACACATCTTCAGGTGCTAATTTTAAACCACGCGGTAATAAATCACGTAACTCGCAAAACTCCCTCATGGCTTCCAGTAAGCCGGTCCGCAAACCATTAACGTGCGTTCCTCCTTGAACGGTTGGCACTAAATTAACATAACTTTCCATTAACCCATCGCCACTTTCTAAAAGCCAACATAATGCCCAATCAACTTCCTCTATTTCCGTTGCAAAGTGCCCATGAAAAGGTTCCTTGGGAATACGTTCAACCTGTCTTAAACTATCTTTTAGATAGCTAAGAACGCCGTCCACATAAAACCATTTGTCTTTTTTATTCGCTTGCTTATCTGTAAAGCGAACCGTTAAACCAGGACAAAGCACCGCTTTCGCCCGCAAACTATGTTTTAAACGACTGACTGAAAATTTTTCATTATCAAAATAGCGTTTATCCGGCCAAAAACGCAAAGACGTCCCTGATGTTGCAGTCTCCATTTTACCTATTTTTTTTAAATTAGATTTTTTATTTCCTTGTTCAAATTGCATTTGATAAATAAATCCATCTCGCCGAATAGTCACTTGCAGACGATGTGATAATGCGTTAACAACAGATACACCGACTCCATGTAGCCCTCCGGAAAAGCGATAATTTTTATGATTAAACTTACCCCCCGCATGCAGTCTTGTCAGAATAAGCTCTACGCCCGTCACTTTTTCTTCAGGATGAACATCAACCGGCATTCCACGACCATCGTCACTCACTTCTAAAGAATTGTCTACATGTAACACTACATCAATATGTCGTGCATAACCGGCAATGGCTTCATCAACACTATTATCAATCACTTCCTGTGCTAAATGATTCGGGCGAGACGTATCGCTATACATACCCGGCCGGCGCTTTACTGGATCAAGACCGCTGAGTACCTCTATCGCTTCGGCAGTATATTTTTTTGGAGAAGATTTTGTCATAAATTACTGTTTTTTAAAAAAGCTTTCCTCATCTTTTGTTCATTATGTTGTAACCACTGTAATGCAATAATAGTCGAACTATTATTAAATTTTCCTTGATTGAGTAAATGATAAGCCACGTTTAAATTTAAAACACAGACACGAATGTCCTCACCTTCATCCGTTAAGCCATGGATTCCCTTTGCACATTGGGCATCCACTTGTCCACAAAAAAGATAAACACGCTCTGAACTGGCTCCTGGGCTTACCCAATAGTCGCAAATAGGGTATAAATTATTTATTTCTAGACCTGTTTCTTCTTTTGTTTCACGACGGGCTACTTGCTCTAAAGGTTCATTTTTATCAATGACACCAGCTACTATTTCAATTAACCACGGATTCCCGGTTTTACCTGCAATACCTACACGAAATTGTTCAATTAAAACCAATTGATCACGATGAATGTCAACCAATAGAATACCCACCGCTTCGCCTCTTTCAAAGATTTCACGGGTTTGTGTTGCACTCCAATTTCCATTAAATAAACGAAATTTTACTTTCCATTGTTCAAGCTGAAAATGTCCTTGATAAACGACTTTTTTTTTCAAAATTTTGACATCTGAGCCATCAAATTTTGAATTCATAGCGATATCTCAGTTACGATTACAGGTATAACTATACCTGAAAGTGGTCAATCTGCATAAACGAGTTAAAATTTTTCCAAGAGAAATTCAGATATGACAATCGCTAAGCCAGGCTCAGAAAGTGTTCACATTTAATAGTATAGATGAAGTTTACGAGTGCGATAGGACCTAATTCCTTACTAAACTAAACGCATTTCTAACCATCTTTAAAGTGGTCGCGTCTGTTGAATGAGTTTTCGACAAAAAGTTACGCCGTTTATTAAAAATACTTATCCAGGTTTTGGGTTGTTCAAAAAAACGATTAACAGAATAAGGATAACCATTTATGTTTGGTTTAAAATTTTCCAATTTATTTTTTATTTTTTTAGGATTTTGAATCAAAATATCGGTAAAAGATTTACCTTCTTTCAAATCCAATACCACGTCATTGAATACCTCTTTCGACATTAATTGTCTTAAACACGTTTGTTTTTCAGTTGCTGTTTTTTTATCCATCCACGTAGTTTGTAGCCGTTTTTCAGCATTTTGCAATATCATTCTAGGCCGTTGAACTTCCCGCCATTCCTCGGATAGTTCACAGATGATAAAGGGCTCCTCTTCTCCATCCTCAGCTTTATGCGTATGCACTTCAAAGCTTTTTTTCATAGACGTCAAAAACGATGAGTCTCCATTGTGAGGATTTTTAAATATCCAATCCCAACAGGCTCCTGGGAGTAACAAGGGGAAAAAAATGAGATTTAATAAGGGTAATTCAAATGTATTTTTTAAGATTTCAAAAAAATCAGTCTTATTTCTATCGTTTTTAAAACCCCAATAAACAGTTCCCATCAACAAAAGAAGCGGAGAAAAAAGGACTTGTAAAGGTAATTGTAATAAGTTTTGATGATCATGATCATCTTTCATCTGATCAGTGTGGTCCTCATCTTGTGTCGTTAAGAAACTAAAATCCTGTAACCCTTCTGATACTGTACATACGCCGGCCACTAGAAGAGGCGGAACATTGAAAAAACGATCCGTTGTTAAACCAACACTGATTAAATGCCCTACAAAAATAAACGATTGTATGGGTGATATAATTAATTGAGCGAGAATACGAAAAGGATTTAAAAATTGTATCCAAGTCTCTTCTTGTTTAGTCTTTTTTAAATTATTTTTTATATTCACGCAACTTGATATAATCGTTTTAAGAGGATGTTTTGCGCGTTCAACCATCGAAAAAAATATTTTTTTACACGTATCAATGGTTTGAAAAGTGGTACTAAAGGCATAAATTAAATCCGTTGAAAAACTAATAGGGATTAAAATTGCACTCGCACAATAAGCTACAAAAGTAGGTAATTTGGGCACTAATAATTTTACTCCTTTCTGCATCGCTATCCAACACGTGCCACCGGAAGCTGCGGTTGCAAACACCGTTAAACCAATAACCCCTATTACCACGATAGATAAGCTTGCTAAACGTAATAAATAAGCGCTTATTGGTTCTTTGTCTTTTCTTTTAAATAATCGAAATGTTTTAATACAGGCTTCGCTAATCAAATCATTTTTTACAATATCAGTCATAACATAATAAAGTAAAAACGTTGCGCCTATTGCTGCAAATAAAGCAACCGGCCATATAATAGCGGAAAGCGCCATTGCCGATAATGACCATGCTAAACCCACTGTTATGGCTTCTTGTACTGCAAAAGCAGTTACAAATCCTGAAACAATACCAACTATAATACTGATTGCCCAAAAAAAACGTAGAAATGCGACGCTTTTTTTAGCTGATTTTAATTCATGTAAACTGACTTCTCTCAATTCTTTGCTAATATAGGATGTTACGGTATGTTCAGGCTCTTTTAATTGTTGATAAAAAAATGTCTTCAGCTCTTCCAATCTTTTTTTAGCTTCTTTTACATCCTCCCCGTCTACATTCGATTTATTTTTTAATGCTTTATATTTTTTTCTTTGAGCGCAATAATCCTTTAAAAAATCACATGTGTATTTATTTTGAAAAGAAGAGATTTCTACATATTTATTTAACTCCCAAAATAACAAATGTTTATCAGCATTCGATGTCAATAATTTTAATCGTGCTAAACCTTTAAAAATACTAACTCCAAAAACTTTTCCTTCAATAACGCCTGAAAGGAAAAAAGCGAATATGGCAGGGATAGTATAGGGATAAATAACCCATAATCCGGAAAAACTTAAAAATCCAGTGGATAAAACTGTCCCTATTGTTAGAAACAGAGCAATCGCATAGCGTAAAGCTTTGGTTTTTTTTATATACATGTTGTCCTCTCACGCTAAATATCAAAAAAACACTTTTTAGGACGGATTCCATTCAAAATAAAAAATGTAACTTATTCTAATAGAGCTAACTTAAATAAAAATTAAATGAAATTAAGAATCATTCCTATTTAAACGTGAGATAATAGCGAAGAACATTTGAATCATCAAGAGAATTTTTAGAGGTCATTGAACAGGAAAGATATTTTTTATGCAGTGCGCTCGCCGCATTATAAAGACTTTTCAAATCTGATTCATTATAAATAATATCATCCGCTTGTTTAATGGCTTCTCGAGATGATATTTGTGCATTTAAAATAGAATCAATCTGGTCTTTTTCAAGAAAATCACGTTCCTTAGCGCGTTGAATCTGTAGATTCCGTGTGGTAGTCACCAACAAAATACGATTAAGTTCAATATAATTTTCTGTCAACGGTTTTTTCTTCAGTAAATGAGACGTTCTCCCTTCCAATAATAAAGGTATTACTGCAAGACAATAAGCGCCTGTCGTTTTTTTTATTTTTTCTCTTACTTTCCAGTAAATTAAAGGGTGCAATAATTCTTCGAGCCATTCACGATCGTCGATCTGATTAAAAATAATGGTTCGTAAATGATCACGATCAATTTTGTTGTTTTTTTTTAATAGGTTATGCCCAAAACGTGAAACGAGCTTCTCGCGAATAGTGGCGTCATGATCAACAAGTTCACGACCAATTTGATCTGCATCGACAATATTTATACCAAATTCTGCAAAATAACGAGCGACAGTGGATTTACCACTGGCTATTCCGCCTGTTAATGCAACTGTAAACACGTTAAAAATTAAGGTGTAGTCACTGAATTGGACGTGTTTTCCTTTTGCCCACCCTCTTTATTTTTTTGCTCTTGCATTTGTTGCGCATACAACGCTTCAAAATTAACCGGTGCTAAATAGAGAGGAGGAAACCCTGCTCGACCCACTAAATCCGAAACGGCTTCCCGAGCATATGGAAATAAAATGGTTGGACAAGTAATGTTCTTAACCTGATGAATTTGTACGTCATTAAATCCTTTTAATGTAAAAAGACCCGATTGCTTTACTTCAACTAAGAATAAAGTCTTACCGTTTGATGTTGCTGTCACCGTAATTTTTAAAACAACTTCATGTTCATCAGTTCCTATGACCGCAGTATCCATAGTAAACTGCAAATTTAATTCTGGTTTCCATTCTTCTTTAAAGGCTTGTGGAGAATGTGGCGTCTCTAAAGACAGATCTTTCACATAAACCCGCTGGATAATAAATTCAGGCTGCTCAGCTTGGGTATGGGAAGGTTGATTATTCATAAATTACTCGGTTTTTAATAAGGTATCTAACTCTCCGGAGGTCGCTAATTTTGATAACTCTTCAAACCCTCCGATAGACTTATTGTTAATAAATATTTGCGGAACGGATCGCCGATTGCTTAATTTTACCATTTCTTGCAATTTTTCAGGATTTTTATCGACTTGGATTTCCTCAAATTGAACGCCTTTTTTAGTAAACAATTCCTTGGCATCCGCGCAATATGGACAGTCCGGCTTCGTATAGATTACTACTTTTTGCATAAAAAACTCCTCTTCAAGTACTTAAAAACTAAATCTTTATCCTTTAATGAGAGGTAAAGCCGCGTTCTGCCAACTCATTATTCCGCCTTTAAGATGGTAACATTTTAAAAATCCGGCATTCTTTAACAATCGACCTAGTTTATGATGCGATTGTCCCGGCTTATAATTAATGATAATAGGCCTTTCTCGATAAGGTTCTAAATCACTTAATTTCGATTTAAGCTCAGAAAAAGGGATATTAATGGATTTTGCAATATGTCCCTTTTTATAGCTCAGCGCATCACGAACATCTAAAAAAATAGCATCCTCTCTGTTGATCTTGAAAATAGCTTCTTGAACGCTAAGCGGGAGTGTGCCTGTTAGTTTAGCATGTAATTCGAAGGTTAATAATAATACTAAAATAACACAAAATGCTAACCAAAGCTCCCAGTGTCGTAAACCAAATTCAATAAATTGTTGCATTTTTATGGTGACCTTATCCTACCGAGCCAGTCTATGAACCCAATGATTAGCTAGTCTAGCGAAATTTAACACGTATCGCTATACTCTTTTACACTTTAATTTCGAGAGTGAGTTATGCAGACGCAATTAAAACATGAACATCCCTTAGAATTAATCAATAAGCAAGCAGACTATAAAAATCAGCTTATTGAATTGATGAGTAGGGCAAAAAAACGCGGTGTTACTCAGGTCGAAGCACATATTCATCATGACACGGGGTTTTCAATCAGCATTCGCAACCAAGACGTTGAAACGATCGAGCATAATCGAAATAAAAGTTTAGGGGTCACTGTTTACTTTGGTTACAAAAAAGGCTCTGCAAGTACTTCGGATTTTAGTTCGCAAGCGATTGAAAATACGGTAGAAGCTGCTTGCCATATCGCACGTTTTACAACAGAAGACCCTTTTAATGGTTTAGCGGAATCTCATTTTTTAGAAAAAAACCCGCTCGATCTAGATCTTTATCATCCGTGGTCGATTGATCCTCAACACGCGATTGCATTAGGAAAAACGTGTGAAGCGAAGGCAATGGCTATCGACAATCGATTAACTTCAGAAAACGTTGTTTTGTCGACTCAAGAGGCTATTCATGTTTATGGGAATAGTAATGGATTTTTGGCAGGATATCCTAGCTCTCTACACACCATTTCTTGTCATCTCATCGCAAAAGATAAAATGGGCATGCAGCGTGATGGGAGTTACACGCTTAGTCGTGACCCAAACCAATTACAATCATTTGAAAAATTAGCCGAGGAAGCCGCTAACACGACTCTAAAACGACTTAATGCACGACGATTAAGCACGTGTCATGCGCCCATCCTTTTTCACTCAGAAATTGCCAACCACGTGATTAGTGCTTTTCTTAATGCAATCTCAGGTGGAAACCTTTATCGAAAAGCTTCTTTCTTAGTCGATTACCTTGGAAAATCTGTATTTGATAAAAAAATTTCTATCTACGAAAAACCCCATTTACTGAATGCGTTAGGAAGTACACCATTTGATGACGAAGGCGTCTGCACGTCTGATCGTGTTTTAGTGAACGAAGGAATATTGCAAGGTTACTTGCTAAACAGTTATTCAGCAAGAAAATTAGGTTTACAAACCACTGGAAATGCGGGTGGATTTCATAATATTCTATTAAAAACGAGTCAATTTGAACTGAATGATCTCATCAAACAAATGGGAAAGGGCTTATTAGTTACCGAAGTGATGGGGCAAGGTATCAATTTAGTAACGGGGGATTATTCTCGAGGAGCAGCCGGTTATTGGGTAGAGAACGGGGAAATACAATATCCTGTTGAAGAAGTGACTATCGCTGGTAATTTAAAAGATATGTTTCAAAATATCATAGCCATAGGAAATGATATTAATTATAAAAGCTCTATTCAAACAGGATCCATTTTTATTGAAAATATGATGATTGCAGGAACTTTATAACGATAGATTGATTATTGCTTAAAATGTATCACCTCTCATTTTTTTCGGTGATAGACCATACGCTAATGCCTTTTAACGTACCCAGTGGTAAATAGGTTCTTAAATAATCAGGGAAAAGAACATCTAATACTCTTCCCGCCTTGGATGAAGCCATACGACAATAAAGTTGGCCATTTTTCCAAATAGCGAAACTCATATGCAGTACATTCATAGAAGTTCCTATTCGAGCGCTTAGATAGGAATCATGACCCACAAAAAAAATTAAACTTCCAGAAGGTATTCGTTGTCTTAAATTGGAATGTTGAAGTAAATCATAAACAGGAATAAATGATATGCTCGCCGTTTTACTTCCATAAAAAGCCCGAGCTTCTCTTTTTAATTGACGTAATCGCGTTTCTTTTTCGTGGTCACTTAAATAGGGGATTTGAATTCTATTAATAGTTAATCTTCGATACCAATTCCGTAAATTTATTTGTGCTTTACTTGTTTGCGTTTTTTGACCTGCAATTGAATAATTCAACTCTCGGATATAGCCATTTCTTTTATTATTTGGGATCCAATCTGCACTAGGGAAGTGGTTACGTCGTGTAAAACTAACCTGTCCTTGATTGTAACGAATTCGATTCATTTTATTTCTAAAATCAGAAAGATTTTTGGCTAACGCGAGTGCCATAACCGTATCAACATACGTTTCACAATCAAAATAATCAAAGCGATATAAAGGACTTTGATCATATCGGCCATTAACTCCCTCACCGAGAGCACCTTCCAAATACGGGGTATTTAATAAAGCAGCGCTTTGAATTTCAATTCGTTGTTGAATACGGTAATTATGGTTCAAAAAAATGAATTGATTAACCGTTTCATCACGTGCTTGTGCGGCTGTTAAACTTAAAGGAATAATCAATAAAAAAAAAATACTTTTGCCAAAAAAAATCGGCATTGAACGATCATCCTTCTTCACCAAACCTGTCAGTAACCAATTTTTCTAATACGGTTAAAGCGGCTGCTTCATCTTCTCCTTGAACAATAACTTCAACAGGACTCCCTTGTCGGGCTGTAAGCCCCATAACTTCTAAAATACTCTTTCCGTCTACTTGTTTTCCATTACATCTCAGCGTAATTTGACTAATAAAACATCTAGCGATTTTAACCCACTTCATCGAAGCGCGTGCATGTAATCCCAGCTTGTTATTTATCGTAATAATTTTATATCTCATAAGTGAGGGATTTAACCCTCTATTTTTCCTCTATACTAAAGCTTTCACCGCATCCACATGAAGCGATTTGATTTGGATTTATAAATTTCAACTTTCCAGTAAGTCCTTTTTGTACGTAATCAATATGCGTCCCTTTAAGCATCGGAAAGCTTATCGGTTCAACAAAAACCACTAAATCACTGTCAATAGGAAATTGCAGATCCCCAGGAGGAGAACTCGTTATATAATCCACTACATAAGAAAAACCAGAGCACCCTGAACGTTTAACACTTAAACGGAAAGATTTTTCACCTAACCTTCCCAAGATTTTTTTAATGTGTTTAATCGCTGAAGGGGTAAAATAAAGCTTATCATCCGCGCTCTCCGCGGGGTTATAGGTAGAGACATTTAATTGTGGCATAAGTTCCATATTACCACCGAATAAGTTCAGTAACAAAATAGTTGATTAAAACGCTTTCTGCCTAAAAACAATATAGCAAATTTTGTAGTTATTTCACCTACAAGATGGGCAATCCCCGCATCCTCAGCAAGAAACTGCCGCTCACTGCTATCGCCAAACTCGGGTCAAACTCAAACTCGGGCAAAAAATTTTTAATCGAATTTAAGCGATCATTCGCCACCCACGTATGGGGTTATAATTTTATCATCTGACTCTAAAGATAAATTTTTTACTTGTGTGATAAAAAGGTTTGTTGTACGTTAAACTTTAGATATTAAGACTAAATTCTCATTTGCAATTTTTTCGCCCTCTATGTTCAACAAAATAGACACTCAGCTTCTTGGAGGCATTTTACTGATTATAGGTACAGCAATAGGGGGTGGAATGTTAGCTTTACCTATTGCCACAGCCGAAGCAGGATTCATAAATTCTTTACTCCTTTTATTGCTATGCTGGTTTATTATGACCGCCAGCGCTTTTTTAATCCTTGAAGTTAATCTATGGCTTCCCGCAAATACAAATATTATTTCCATGTCACGGATACTATTAGGTCGCTTTGGGGAATCCGTCGCCTGGATCAGTTATCTTTTATTATTTTACTCTGTTCTTGCAGCTTATATGGCAGGTGGTGGAGATTTTCTCGGTGGTTTAATGCTTAATTTAGGTATTAAGGTACCTCATTGGTTGTCTATTCTGCTATTTGTAAGCATTTTAAGTTACGTCGTTTATAAGGGCATTCATTATGTAGACTACGTAAATCGCGGTTTAATGTTGAGTAAACTGAGCATTTATATTTTATTGATTCTATTTATTATTCCTTACGTTTCAGGCATTAAATTAAAAAATGGAAATCTACTCTACTTAACAAGTGGTGCAACGGTCATGATAACTTCATTCACTTTTGCAAATATAATACCTAGTCTTCGCGTTTATTTTAAAAATGACATTCCCAAATTACGAAAAGCTATTTTAATAGGTAGTTTAATCCCGCTCTTTTGTTATTTATTTTGGAATTTATGTATTATGGGCGTTATTGCTCGGGAAGGAAAGAATGGATTAATTCATATGTTACATTCAAAAAACTCAACCAGTGAGTTTGTTATGCAATTAAGTCATACCTTAAATAATCAGCTTATTACTTATATGGCACGAATTTTTACTTCTATTTGCCTAGCCACTTCATTTTTGGCAAGTGGTTTAAGTTTATCTGATTTTTTGGCGGATGGTCTGCGTCTCTCTAAACGGGGAAAAAGTGGAATTATTGTTTATCTCGCTACATTTTTGCCGCCTTTAACCATCGTCTTATTTTATCCAGGCGCTTTCATCGGTGCATTAAGTTATGCTGGAATTTACTGCGCAATACTTTTTATTTTGCTTCCTTCTTTAATGGTTTGGCATGGGCGTTATAGAAAAAACCCTTTAGCGAAAGGATTTAAAGTAAAAGGTGGAAAACCATTACTGTTAGGACTCGGTATTGCCGGTGTTTTATTTATTAGTAATGGCATTCAACTTGCATTAACCTAGGCGCTAAACTTACAACGCGTTCTGTAAATCGCTTATAGAGATTGAATTGCATCTTTCTTATCCAAGCACTTACAACCCTTTCCTCTTGACCCGCTACCGCTTTTCTCGCTAAAAGTCCACTATTAATAAGTAAATCAATTAATAGAAGTTAAATTTTAAAGCGTTTATTAAAAAATTTTATACGTTTATTAGAAATTTCAACAATTTAATGGGGGACTACTATGATAATAGATGGTGTATTAGTGGGTGTCGTTTTAGCAGGGTTGGAACTCGGTGTCGCTTGGATATTGGCTTGTGTCATTAATCACGAACCTTCATCTGAAAAAAAAGAGGAAAAAGAACCACCTCTACCCTTTTCAGCAAATTTTGCGAATTTCGCTGATTTAAAATAAAATAGAAGCACATCGCTCTGCTGACTCGATTTAGAAGATTTAGAATTTTAAAAATAGACGAACTAAACCTCTGAAGACTTATCAATGTTTTCAGAGGTTTTTTCGTAAAATGTTTTTATTTTCACTTTTTTTCATTTAAAAATTTTTTCAATAAACCTCATTTTCTATTTTATATTTTCTTGTTTTTTCGAATTTTCAACTTGAAATTGAGAAAATTGTCCTTATATTACGTCTACAAACTCGCTATTTAGTAAAATGAGGCATTGGATTTATGACAACCGTTTCTGAAAAAAAAACATTGCGCTTTAAAACAGAAAGTATGCAATTATTAAGTTTAATGATAGATAAAATTTATAAAAATAAAGAAATTTTTTTACGCGAGCTCATTTCAAACGCACATGATGCCATTGAAAAACTACGTTTTAAGGCTTTATCCAATCCTCAAATTTATGAAGAAGACCCTAACCCCCAAATTACTTTGATTACGGATAAAGAGAAACGGACCATTTCGCTCATCGATAATGGAGTAGGCATGACGTGGGATGAGGTTATTTCTAATCTGGGTACCATTGCTAAATCAGGCACTAAAGAATTTTTAGATTCTCTAACAGGGGACGCCCACCACGATACTCAGCTTATTGGCCAATTTGGTGTTGGATTTTATTCAGCATTTATGGTTGCGAATAAAGTTACTGTGAAAACTCGCGCCGCTGGAAAATTGCCTGAAGAGGGTGTTGCTTGGGAATATAATCGAGAATCTAATGATGGTTATACGATTGAAACAATAACTAAACCTCATCGAGGAACAGAGATCATCTTGCATCTAAAGAAAGAGAAAGATATCGACGAATTTTTAGAAGATTGGCGATTACAAGGCATTATTACTAAATATTCTGATCATATTAATTTCCCTATTAGTATGAAAAAAAATGCTAAAGAGAAAGAAGTTTCTGATCCAAAAGAAAATCAATCCGGTGAATCGGTTGAAAAAGAAACCCTTTGGGAAACCGTGAACACGGGAACTGCCCTCTGGACTTTACCGAAAGATAAAATTACTGATGAAGACTATAAGAAATTTTATACTTATCTCACGCAGAATCAAGAGGATCCTTTTAGCTGGATCCATAACAAAATAGAAGGGAATCAAGAATATACGACTTTACTTTATTTACCGCTTCAAGCTGATCCTTTTGACTTTTGGACACAAGAAAAACCACGCGGGTTAAAACTTTATATTAAGCGTGTATTTATTATGGATGACGCAGAACAATTTTTACCGCGTTATTTGCGCTTCGTAAAAGGAATTGTTGATAGCAATGATCTCCCGTTAAATATTTCTCGAGAAGTTTTGCAAAATAATAAGCAGGTAGACAATATTCGTTCAGCGATCACCAAGCGCATAATAGAAACACTGAATCATCTTTCTAAAGAACAAACTGAAAAATATTTACAATTTTGGAAAGCGTTCGGCAATATTTTAAAAGAAGGTTTTTCTGAGGATTTTATAAATCGTGATTCATTGGCTAAACTTTTAAGATTTAGTTCAACGCATCTCAATAAAAGTGAGCAAACCATTAGTTTAGAAGACTATGTGGCACGAATGAAACCACAGCAAGACAAAATTTACTACATCACTGCAGAAAATTTCGCAGCGGCAAGCCATAGTCCTAATTTAGAAATTTTTCGTAAAAAAGAAATTGAGGTATTGCTGCTTCATGATCGTATTGATGAATGGTTAGTTGCTCATTTAACTGAATTTAAAGGTAAACAATTACAATCGGTTTCAAAAGATTCCGATATTTCAGGGATCACTGAAGAAAAAAATGAAGAGCGGAAAAAGCAATGTGAAGAAGAATTTGGATCCTTATTAAAACATATTCATGAAATACTGAAGGATAAAGTTAAAGAAGTTCGTATTTCACAACGCTTGACCGATTCTCCTGCATGTATAGTAAAAGAACAAAATGCATTAAATAGTCAAATGAGACGTATGTTAGAAGCGACGGGTCAAAAAATTCCAGAAAGTAAACCCATTTTTGAGCTTAATATTCAGCATCAATTTATACAAGATTTGAAAGATGAACAAGATGATGCTCGTTTAGCAGAATGGTCTCATTTACTTTTAAACCAGGCCATACTTGCTGAGGGTGAACCATTGGATGATCCTGCCGGATTCGTAAAAACATTAAATAATATATTAATGATAAATAAACAATAATATTATTTTTGTTTTACTAACCACTATAAGCCTCTTTAAAGAGGCTTATTTTCAAACTAACACGGATTTACCAATTAAATAACGTTCCATCTATTTTTCGATTAATGGGCAGATAGGCGCGTTCATAAGGGTATTTTTTTGCCAATTTTTCATTAAAATCTACACCTAAACCCGGTTGTTCACCAGGATATAAATAACCTCTATCAAAGTGATAATGATGGGGAAATACCTCGTTGGTCTTCTCGGTGTGACGCATATATTCCTGTATACCAAAATTATTAATTGAAATATCAAAATGTAGCGCGGCCGCCATTGTAATCGGTGAAACGTCTGTTGGACCATGACATCCTGTTTTTATATGGTAAATTTCTGCCATTGCTGCTATTTTTTTTAAATGTGATATTCCACCCCCATGAACAACAGACATACGAATATAATCAATAAGTTGTTCGGTAAATAATAGATGCGTATCCCATATTGTGTTAAATACTTCGCCTACCGCAAGTGGTGTTGTTGTATGCTGACGTATAATTCGAAAACCTTCCTGTAACTCTGCAGGCACAGTGTCCTCCAACCAAAAAAGATGGTAGGGCTCTAATTCTTTTCCTAGACGGGCCGCTTCAATAGGGGTTAAACGATGATGGACATCATGAAGGAAATGGATATCATTACCATAGGTCTTACGCAACGCTTTAAATAATTTAGGCACATAATTGAGATATTTTTCGGTGGACCATATATATTCTTGTGGTAATCCTTTCGTTGCAGGTTCATAATACATTTTATCTTTAGATACCCCATAACTATTCGGTAAGCCAGGCACTCCGGTTTGGGCCCGTATGGCTAAGTACCCCATATCGATATAATTTCCAACTTGAGAAAGTGTATCTGTAATATTTTTCCCATTCGCATGTCCATACACCATCACTCCTTGACGACTTTTTCCACCTAACAAATTATAAAGTGGTGTATTTAATGATTTTCCTTTGATATCCCATAGCGCCATGTCGATAGCCGCAATAGCAGCCATTGTTACAGGTCCACGGCGCCAATAAGCACCGCGGTAAAAAAACTGCCAAATATCTTCAATTTGCGCGGGATCTCGACCTATTAAGCACGGAATAAGATCGTCTAAATACGCTTTAACCGCTAACTCACGCCCATTTAAGGTGGCATCACCAAGACCATATAATCCTTCTTCATTGGTAACCAATTTTAACGTCACGAAGTTACGATCAGGGCACGTCATAAACACTTGAGCATCTTGAATCTTCATAATGAAACCTCGAAGAAAATCGCATTTTATATTTTTGAAATAGATCCAATTTTTTTCTTAACTTATTGTATTATCAACTCATTTAAACGATTGCGTCCAATAATGGGATATTGTTCAACTTCATAGACCGCACCGCTCACGGGCGCGGACTGATCGGCAAGCCAAAATACAATGTGGGACGCTACATTATGAGGTGATAATAAACGGCCACTCGGCGCATACATTTTTGGAATCTTTTCCTGCCAGTTTTCAGGTAAGCCTTCTTTTCGTTTTAAACAAACCTCCTGATCAGTCGGTGTCCATCCCACATTTAATTGGTTCACTCGAATAAATTCAGGCCCTAAACTATCCGCTAAATTACGGGTCATTGTCATGAGGGCACCTTTAGAAGCAGAATAAATCAAAAGATCAGGCTGACCGGTATAAGCGTTAATAGAGCCTATATTCACTATCGTTCCCCCTTTTTTCTGACGACGGAAAACGTCTACAGCCGCTTTGCATAAAAATAAAGGCGCATAGAAATTGACTCGCATTATTTGCTCACACATTTTTAAACAAACGGTGTCAATATTATTTCGTGGATAAATACCGGCATTATTGACGAGACCATCTAAACGACCAAATTTTTTTACCGTTTCTTTGACTAAATAAGAATAAGCATGCTCCTCCATTAAATCAGCTAACAAAAACCTGCTTGATTCTCCCAGTTCGTGAACTAATTTTTTAGCACAATTTTCCTTACGACCATGGATCATAACTTTAGCGCCTTCAGCAACACACCGTCGTGCCGCCTCAGCACCAATTCCGTTCGTCGATCCAGTCATTAAAATAACTTTATTTTTCAACATCATTTAAAATCTCTCATATTTTTCTGATTTAGAAAAAAGCAACGGTTTTTTTTAGTTTTTCAAATAAAGAAGAAAGGCGTAGCGCTGCACCTAATTCACGACTAGGACGTCCTAAACGTAAATTATTTTCAATTTGTTCTAAAGAACAATTTTTTGTTTCTGGAACAATAAAATAAACAAAAATCCAGCCTAATATACATAAAAATGAATAGAGCCAAAACGTGTAACTCGTCCCTATCCATTCGATCAACGTCAAAAACGTTAACGATACTAACAGGTTAAAACCCCAGCTCATCGAAATCGCTAAACTCGCTCCCACTCCACGAATATTTAATGGAAAAATTTCCGAAATAATTAACCACATTATAGGGCCTAAGCTCATTGCAAAACTAGCAATGTAAAGAATCATGCTGGCTACAGCAACCCAACGTAGTTGGGTAAATCCAGGGAGATAAAAAGCTAATCCTAAACTCACTAAACTTATAAACATCCCTAAAAGGCCATACAATAACAAAGGACGACGCCCCCATCTATCAATCAGCGGTAATGCGACAAGCGTAAATAATACATTAATTATTCCAATACCGAGTGTTGCTAAAATAGCGTTGCTCGCGTATTTAAAACCTGCTAGTTGTAAAATAGTTGGCGCATAATACACAATGGCATTAATTCCCGTAACTTGTTGAAAAAAACTTAAGCCTAAACTAATAAAGAGAATAGGTCGTAACCATTTTGCCAATAATTGACGATGTGTCCCTTTTTCAATGGCCACTGTTTGACAGATTTCGTCAAATTCTTTAGTAATGTTTTCATTATGCCGTAAATATTGTAAAACTGTACGTGCTTTTTGATTCCAACCCTTTAAAATCATCCATCGTGGACTTTCAGGCAAATACAGCGTCCCTAAAAATAAAATAATCGCGGGAATAACTCCTAAACCAAACATCCAAGGCCATCCACCTGAAACAGAAAAATAATAATTAATCATATAAGAAAAAACGATACCGATAGTAATGGCTAACTGATTTAAAGAAACCAACAACCCCCGAATACGTTTTGGGGCAATCTCCGCTAAATAAAGAGGGGCCGTAAAAGAACCGATACCGATAGCAAGTCCCAATACTATTCTGCCTATCATTAAAAAAGTTAAATTAGGTGAAAACGCTGTAATTAAAGATCCTAAGATAAACGTCATTGAAGTAAATAGAAGTATTTTACGTCGACCAAATAAATCACTGACTCGACCACTGACGCCCGAACCGATTAAAGCACCCAACAAAACAGCACTAACAACGCACTCAATTTGAAAATTCGTTAAAAAAAAATCTTTTTTAATAAATAAAATAGCGCCCGAAATAATTCCTGTATCATAGCCAAATAACAATCCTGCTAAAGCGGCAAATCCAGAAATTGTATAAACCAACCCATTAGGATTTGATATTTTTATCATAAATAATCTCTTTTTTAAGTCTATTCATACTTTTGCTAATAAAAATTACTGATAAAAATGAAAATTTTTTATGACAGCATTTTTATAAGAATCCAATCTCATTTAAGCGCAGTAACCAGGTTCGGGTAAGCCTTTTATGCCGGTTTCTATCGAAAAAATCATTCCTGATTGCGGCGCATCAGCCAGTTGAGATGCACTTAAACCAATCGAAGCCGATGTCACATACAAAGTTGTTAAATCAGGGCCCCCGAAACAACAGCTCGTGGGTCTAGGGATCGGCATAGGGATAATACTGTCTATTTCACCCGTTGAGGTATAACGCGTGATTTGCCAACCATCCCAATGACAGCTCCAAAGATAACCTTGACTATCAACGGTAAGTCCATCCGGGAAACCCTCTTCTTGTGGGATCTGCGCAAATACCTGCATTTGGCCTAAACTTCCACGTCGCTTATCAAACTCATATTGATAAATTTGGCGAGAAGGCGAATCACAAATATACATCACACTATTGTCCAAATTCCACGCAATGCCATTACTCACCGTAAATCCTTTCAGCATCTCTACTACATTCCCTTTATTCAGACAATACAACGCACCAATCGGTTCTTGTTCTTTAACATCTTTCGTACCTGCCCAAAACCGTCCTTGTCTATCACATTTGCCATCATTGAACATCACCTTTTTCATCTTATGCAAAGGTAAAGCAATCGTTTGAGTTGATCCCGTGTTTGTATCAATCGTTGCAAAACGATCCCTCAATGCGGCTATTAAACCACCTTGCGCGGACCATGCAATTGAACCTATTTCGCTGGGCATTATAAACTTATTGATACTGTTATCCGCATTTAATCGATACAACGTCGCAGCAACGATATCTACCCAATATAAACATTTTTCCACGGGATGCCAGAGAGGACCTTCACCTAATGTCATCGTGTGTTGACAAACGATGTTAACCTTCATAAATTTCACCCTCTTCATCGATAGATCGTTTCGTGTTTATATTTTTCCGATCGTTATCCATAACCATCTAATCATCCAAAAAAATTTATAAATTATGATTCAATAGTCCATTTCCTACATTTTAATAACCGTGATTATCAAATCTACGGACGTCATTTCGATGAGCAATACAATAATTTACTTCCTGCATCACTCAAAATAAAGAAGGCATTAAACTTTGAGGAATAATCGCGCCAGGATGTGTTATAACCCGCGCCGCTAATTGATGACCATATAAACTCGCATGGATGGGATCAAACCCTAAAAAACGTGATGCTAAATAAGCACTATTAAAAGAATCTCCTGCGGCTGTCGTATCGACGATTCGACTCACTGGACACGCGGGAACACGTTGTTGCCCCTCTGTCGTTGCAACTAAAGCAGGATCAGAACCACATTTAATCACTATTTCAGTGATCCCATATTTCAACAATCGTTGAACACATGCTTCGGGATTTGTATCACCAAAGATTAATTGTTCATCTATAAACGTTGTTAAAGCAATATCAACAAATTTTAAAAAATCTTGAGTCACTTTTTTCGCAGACTCAGGATTCGTCCATAATGAAGGTCTATAGTTACTATCGAAAATAATTGTCGCCCCTCTTTGTTTTGCTTTTTCGACAATACAAAGTAAATATTTTCTGCTCATTTCATCGAGTATAGCCAAACTAATTCCTGAAAAATATAAATAATCCATTTCTATCAATTGCCGAGATAAATCATTTCGATTGTTTCCTTTAAATAAATCCCGTGCAGCTGAATTTGATCGGTAAAAATAAAATGTTCTTTCGCCATTATTATCAGTCCGAATTAAATAAAGTCCAGGCAATTTATTCTCTATACGACAAATTAAATTCGTTTGAAGACCTTTTTTTTTCCAATCCAATAACATCGCTTCACTATAGAAATCTTGACCTAAAGCGGTTATGTAGTGCACTTTATAGGCTTGATTTTGTAATAATCGACATAAATAAATTGAAAAGTTTAACGTATCTCCCGCATACGAAAGTGATAATAACGTAGGTGTTTGGTGCGATAATTCCAACATGGCCTCACCAATTGCGCCAATATGTTTCATTTTAGACATAAACAAACGTATTCAGATTAAATTTTTCAGTTCGATCTTTATCCATATTTGATTCGCATAAAAGACGAAGGTATTATGCATATCATTTTATAGGTTTTTGATGTTTACATTAATTGATATTCTAAACCAGAATCGCATTATACCGGTTATTGTAATGGATAACATAGAACATGCAATTCCTTTAGCGGAAACTTTGCTGGAATCTGGATTTAACGTTTTAGAAATTACCTTACGCACTGCTTGCGCTTTAGCAGCTATCGAGAAAATAAATACGCAGTTTCCAGAAGCTATCGTCGGAGCGGGTACGATCATTGAGACCAAACAATTTTCTCAGATAAAATCGGTTGGAGCAAAATTCGCAGTAAGCCCAGGTTTAAGCAAACCATTGGTTCTTGAAGCCGAAAAACAAAACATACCTTATATGCCCGGCATTGTGACGTTAAGCGAAGCCATGTTGGCCTATCAACTCAAATTAAATTATCTTAAATTTTATCCTGCAGAAAGTATGGGCGGTATCAAAACCTTACGCGCCATTACAGAAATTTTACCTTTGCATTTTTGCCCTACCGGTGGTTTAAATGCAAACAATTTTATTCATTATTTGACTCTACCCGCTGTGCGCTGCGTGGCGGGCACCTGGATAGCGCCTCGTAAACTGATTGCAAAGAGCTTGTTCGATGAAATAGCGATAAACGCCCATCAAACACAAAAAATATTAAGAAAACTCGTTTTTAACCCATAAAAGTGGAATCGCAGACGTTAAACTAAATTATTCATCAATGAACGGCTTACATGATGTAAATTTTATAATCAAATCTTTATGCTCTTTTTTAAAATTTGCGTTTTTGAATATTCCAGCTATTTAATAAAGGCTTCAAGCATTTAGGCTTAAAAAAACGGTAATATTAAGACATAAACTTGGTTTTAGTTCTGAGATTAAATTCGGTATAATAGCGTACTCTGAACCAAATAAGGAGAAAGGCATATGACGATGCAAACCGTGGACACTACATTTAATGATATTTTACAAAATAATTATATGCAGCAACTGGATAGACAGCTTAACGAAAACCACTTATTGAAACATCCATTCTATCAAGCCTGGTCTGCTGGTAAATTATCGCTAAATAATCTTTGTGATTATGCGTGTCAATATTATCACCATGTGAATGTTTTTCCTCGGTATATTAGTGCCACACATAGTCATTGTCAGGACCCTACGGCACGAAAAGTATTATTAGATAATTTAAATGACGAAGAAGGAATGAATGGTCTTGATAGTCACCCCGTTTTATGGCTACAATTTACTCAAGGCCTGGGGCTAGCCGATGAGACAGTGACGGGTAGTGCGCTTTTCCCAGAAACGAAACAATTTATCGATGAATTTATGGCGCTATCGCGCTCATCTTATGCAGAAGGTTTAGGTGCTTTATACGCCTATGAGCGACAAATCCCACAAACAGCTGCCAGTAAAATTACTGGGTTAAAACAGTTTTACAACATTTCCGATGAAACGACGCTGAAATTTTTTTTAGTTCACCGTGAAGCGGATGTAGAACATTCCGAAGCAACGAAAACTTTAATAAAAAAATTATCTACAAAAGAAAAAATAATTGCAGAAAAAGCTGCAAAAAAAATAGCTCAATCTATTTGGAATATGTTAAGCGGCATCCAATCACGAACAATGACGACCCTGTGTGAAGCGACCATTGTTTGATAGCGCATTTTATTGAAATTTAATTAGAAAGTTTATTGGTTTTATAGTTGCATTATATATTTAGCTGATAAACTTCTCTAATTGATAGTCGTTTAATGCGATATTCGGCAGATTCTTCCGCCTAATTGCGATAGTTTTTCTTCAATGCACTCATAACCTCTGTCGATGTGATAAATTCTGTTGACCGTTGTTTCACCTTGAGCCGTTAAACCTGCCAAAACTAAACTTGCCGAAGCCCGTAAATCGGTAGCCATTACTTCTGCTCCCATTAACTTATCAACTCCTTTACAAATGGCAATATTACCTTTCAAAGTAATATCAGCCCCCATACGACGCATCTCTTGAACGTGCATGAAACGGTTCTCAAAAACCGTTTCTGTGATCATTCCAGTGCCCTCAGCAATAATATTCAGTGCCATAATTTGTGCTTGTGCATCTGTTGGGAAAGCAGGATAGGGTGCTGTACTCACATTAACCGCTTTTGGACGTTTATTGCGCATATCAAGTTCAATCCAATGATCACCTATCGCAATTTCTGCACCCGCTTGACGTAACGTGTCGATAACAGCTTCTAACGTGTTGGCTTGAATATCTTTCAATCGAATAAACCCTTGGGTACACGCAACAGCAATTAAATAGGTTGCCGCTTCAATCCGATCCGGTAAAATTCGATAATAACCACCGGTGAGTTGTTCAACACCTTCAATAGAAATGGTATCTGTTCCTGCATTGCTAATATTTGCACCAATACTATTTAAAAAATTTGCTAAATCCACCACTTCCGGTTCACGTGCAGCATTTTTTATAATTGTTTTACCTTTGGCAAGTATTGCCGCCATCATTAAATTTTCAGTTCCAGTCACGGTAATAGTATCTAATTCGATAAACGCCCCTTGTAAACGTCCTTTCGTTTTGGCCTTGATATAACCATTTTTTATATCAATTTTAGCGCCCATCGCTTCAAGCCCTTGTATATGCAAGTTAACTGGGCGCGTGCCAATCGCGCAACCACCAGGAAGAGAAACAATAGCTTCGCCACATCGAGCCAGTAAAGCGCCTAATACTAAGATAGAAGCACGCATTTTACGTACTAATGAATAAGGAGCATAGGAGTCCGTTAAATCACGAGCGCGCACCTCTAAACTCATCCGTTCACCAATGGTAAATTGCGCACCCATGCCACTTAAAAGTTCTACCATTGTAGTCACATCTTGCAAATGGGGGACATTAAATAAGGTAATCGGTTCTTCGGATAACAAACACGCTGCTAAAATGGGCAACGTTGCATTTTTCGCACCAGAAATTCGAACTTCACCTTGTAATGGGACGCCACCCTTAATAATTAGTTTATCCACCATTTATCTCTCTACTCTATTTTTATATCTCACAATGCCTGCTTCCCGAATATATACTTTTTAATAACAAAAACCCCAAATGAAATCAGCATTATTGCAGCTCATTAAGACTGAGATTATTGAGCACTGCCTTACATCATGTGCTTTTTATCGGTAATATTTTTTCTAAGTCAGATACGCGGATAATAGCAAGCATTTGTTCAGGTAAAGCCACAAAGTGAACTTTTTGATCACGCTGACTTAACATTCGTGTCCATGCAATCAATAACGCCACCCCACTACTATCACTTTGGGTAACTTTCTCTAAGTTAAAAATAAGTAACGACGATTTGTCGTTTTCTAAGAGACTTTTGCTGAACTGCCATAGATGAGGAACGGTATGAATCGTTAAAGCGCCTATTAATGCGTAATAATCTTTTTTAAACTGAAAAAAAGAAGTTTTCATTAAAATTAATAATTTTGGCTATTATGTTGAGTCAGTTTATTAATAAGTCCTTCGATACCACTTTGTTGCAGCTCTCCAACAAATTGTGAACGAAAGCTTTCAATTATACTGATACCATCAACACTAAAATCATAAAGCATCCATTGTCCACCTTCTCGCATTAAACGATAACTGAGGTTAATAGGCGGCCCTGATTCACGAACAATCGCGCTATTAACCTGTACGCGAGATTGATTATTGTAATCCCCTCTTATTGGAAAAAAATTAACTTTTTCATTCGTATACTGCGCTAATGCGCTTGAATACGTACGGATAAGCAATGTAACAAATTGTTGAGCAAACACTTGCCTTTGATAAGGTGTCGCTTGAAACCACGCTTCACGTCCTAACGCTCTGCTCGACATACTCATGATATCCACATGGGGTAACAAAATTTGGTTCACTATTCCGTAAACAACCTGGGGCTTCGTTTTCAGTGTCGCTCGATTCCGTTGTAACGATGAAATTAATTGGTTAGACGTATTTTGCAACAAATCGACGGGTGAAGAAATAGCCCATGCGATTGGGTCGACAAGCATTAATAATCCAAAAACTATACTTATTATCTTTTTCATTTTTTTCCTCCCGAATTTTTTAAACTAAATAGGAATTGACCAATCAGATCCTCTAAAATTAATGCGGGATGTGTATCTTGAATAATATCGTTATTATTTAGAAATTTATGTGCAAACCCCGGTGTTAGATTAATATAATTTGCACCTAATAATCCTTGAGTTAAAATACTTGCTGAGGTATCAATGGGTAATTGTTTATACCTGGAATCGATTCTCATGGTTACAATTGCTTTAAATTTGAGATCATCCAGTTTTATTGCGCTGACTTCTCCCACATGAACACCCGCTAAAGAGACTGGCGAACGCATTTTTAATCCCCCTATGTTATCAAAAGCAGCTGTTACATTATAACCACCTCTACCAATTGTGCTACTTAATCCACTGACCTTAAATGCTAAAAATAATAAAGCAAGTACGCCAAACAACATAAAGAAACCAACCCAAATTTCGATTACTCTCTCACGCACTTACCAGCCTCCCATCATGACAGCAGTTAATACAAAATCCAAACCGAGTATAGCCAGAGAAGAATAAACAACGGTATGCGTTGTTGCGCGTCCAACACCCTGTGGCGTAGGTATCGTATCATATCCCTGAAATACGGCTATCCAGGTCACTACACCACCAAAAACAATACTTTTTATAATCCCATTGATTATATCGTCATGGAAATTAACCGCCGATTGCATCGCACTCCAAAAGGTCCCCCCGTCAACACCCAACCAAACAACACCGACTAAATACCCCCCCCAAATAGCAACCGTACTAAAAATAATCATCAGAAATGGCATGCTTATAAAGCCACCCCAAAAACGGGGAGAAATAACACGCCACAGTGGATCGATACCCATCATTTCCATACTTGCAAGCTGTTCGGTTGACTTCATTAAACCAATTTCTGCAGTCAACGCTGAACCCGCACGGCCTGCAAATAATAATGCCGTAATAACAGGTCCTAATTCTCGCACCACGCTTAAGGCAACTAATTGGCCTAATTGTTGGCTGGCGCCAAACTTATTTAAGGTATTATAACCTTGTAATCCAACGACCATGCCAATAAATAACCCCGATATGACCATGATGATTAACGACAATACACCTATAAAATATAATTGTTCTATGAGCAAAGGAAAGCTTTTTCTAAAACGTGGCTTACGAATCAACAATTGAGTTAAAAAAAGGGTTGCGCGGCCAAAATTTACCAGTAGTCGTAAGCCACGCTGACCCAATTGCTGTAACTTCTCAAGTATCAACATAGCGCTAATGCAACAAATCTTGGGCATAATCGAGCGCAGCGTAATGAAAGGGAACTACGCCATCCGGTAAACCCTTTAAAAATTGTTGAACCTCTGGATCTTTATCGCTGTGTATCTTTTCAGGGGGACCATAACCAATTATTTTCCCATTCGCTATCACATAAATATAATCTGCAATATTAAATGTCTCTTTTACATCATGGGATACTAAAATGGTTGTAATACCTAACGCTGTATTGAGATTTGAAATGAGCTTAACAATCACACCTCGAGCAATCGGATCAAGACCTGTAAAAGGCTCATCATACATAATAAGTTCCGGATCGAGTGCAATTGCCCGTGCTAAAGCAACGCGCCGCGCCATACCTCCTGAAAGTTGACTGGACATAAGATCCTTAGCACCACGTAAACCGACGGATTGCAGTTTCATCAGTACAATATCATGGATCATAAAATCAGGCAGATGAGTATGCTCTTTTAATGGAAAAGCAACATTTTCCTGAACAGTAAGATTGGTAAATAACGCGCCGCTCTGGAACAAAATACCCATTTTACGACGCAAAGCATATAATTCTGTACGCGATAGTTGATGAACCCATTTCCCATCAACAATAATATTGCCTCGTTGAGGTTTTAACTGCCCGCCTATTAATCGTAATAATGTTGTCTTTCCACAACCACTGGGTCCCATAATTGCGGTTATTTTCCCTCGGGGAATACTCAATTCAATATCAGAAAAAATAACACGCTCATTCCGTTTAAAAAATAAACCCTGAATCGTTACGAAATCACTCAAGTTATTCGTCCCCTTTCCTCACTTTTTCTATCAAATAATCAGTAACCTGAAGAAAACGGGTAGGATTTCCGCCAACCATACTCGGATCAACTTTATACCGATTATCAATCACTAATGTCGGTGCTGCAAGAATTTTATTTTTTTGCATCAACGTATCACTTCTCAATAGCTGTGCATCAATACCTGGAGAAAAACTAGCTATACTTTCAAATGTATGTTGTTTAATCCCTTGTTTTATAAAAAACGCTTCTTGAAGTTTAGGGTTCGATAAATCTTGCCCTTCGACATGAATAGCTTTAAATAGTGCAGGCGTCAATTTTTTTTCGACGCCTAACATTTTTGCAATATAATAAGCGCGCGCTAAACTACGCCACATGGGTTGAAATACTATCGGTATACGTTCAAATTTTACATACTTTGGTTTGTTTGCAAGCCACTTCTCTAATATTGGCTCAAAATGGTAACAGGCGGAACAGGCGTAACTAAAATATTCAACGACTTGAACCTGGGCTTTGGGAGTAAATTTAGGCACAATTTCTGAGGTAGAAATAACTTCATAATCCTTACCCGCTTTAAAATTTAATGACGAAGTCGGCTTAGAATTATTACTCATTTTTCCACAAGCACTCAAACTGATTAATAAAGCTAAAAACAGGCTATGTAAACCTAATCTACGCATACAGCCCCTCTTACAATAAAAGTACAAAAAAGCAAACCTTATTCAAAACCATTATTTTAGTTTACCTCGGTAAAGAACTTTTCAATAGAAGCCGAGAACCCAGGTTATTACAGTAGATAAACTATTTTAATACGTTTTGTAGAAAATTAGCGCCAAAATGACAAAGCATAACACAGCTTATCAAAAAACGTTAAGAAGAGAATATTATCGGCTTAAAAAAAGCTATTGGGGTGGCTAAACCGATTTTCTGATGAAAGCTCATGTTATACGCGATATGAACTCAGAATAAAAATCATTTAGCTTTTGTCCAACGTTCATGGTCTAAACTGAATGAAGCATACATCCTTTTTAATTGAAGATTTTCATCTTCCAGCTGTTTTAAGCGCTTAAGTTCCGTAACGCTCATACCCGCATAGTTTGCTCTCCAAGCAAAGTACGTGCTTTGGCCCATTCCCTATTTTTGGCATAAATCTGCTATTGGAACACCCGCTTCTCCTTCCTTTAATAGTGTTACTATTTGGGTTTCGGTAAATTTTTTCTTCTTCATTTAGAATCTCCGTCTGGTTAATTAATTTAACAGAAACTCTATTTAGCTCTTGCGGTATTTAGGGGAGACTTACCATTACTCATCACTGTGAAAATTAATGAATTTATTTGGTTTCTTAGGAGCTTTGTTTCTCGATTTTGTATTTTACTAAAAATCAATTTCGGCAAGCGCTTGTTTGAAGGCTTTAGCTAAGGATTTATGGTGTGGTGGAAAATGCATTGTAAAATGATCACCTGATACAAGATATACCGTTGGGACAGATTTACAATGGTAATCCCAATTATTATAAACAGATTCCAGAGGTTTTATTACTCCCATCGTTTGCTTTGCTTTAAATAACGTTAATTTAATATCTGATATATTAGGTAAAATATGCTTCACTAGCAGTTGTTGTCTATGCCAATGTAAATCTAAAAGTAATTCTGGTAAATCTTCACGAGAAAACTGCTTATCGAGGCTTTTAAGCTGATTTATTAAGTTTTGACTAAACCATTCGCGATTGTCATTAGCTTCTTTAGGATATTTAGCCCAACCATCAATAAGACCAACAAAAGCAAGTTTTTCATCTTGGTTGGCTAATTGCCTGGCCATTTCTACCACTGCATTAGCACCGAAAGACGAACCGGCAATAAGGTAAGGGCCTTTGCTGAAATAATATCGGGGCTTTGAAAAGTAAGCTTTTATGTGGCATGAATATTCTTAATATCTCTCAAGGACTACAACGATTTAAACTTTTTCACTTACTGGCGATTACCTCTATTACCATTCAGTTAGCGTGTAATTGTATTGTAGGTAAATTAACAGTATTTTTTTACGGATTCCTTCCTGCAAGTGCTTTAGTTTACCCTATTTGTTATGCATTAGGTGATATCATTGCTGACGTCTATGGTTATAGCCTATCTCGTGAACTCATCTGGCTTAATATTTATGCACAGCTTTTGTTTGGGGTTATTGTTAATTTGACTTTATTCTTACCCTCGCCAGATTTTTGGTCATTTCACGAGCATTATAAGGCTGTCTTGGTACTATATTAAAAAATGAAATTGGCAGTGCATTTGCTGTTTTTATAAGTGCTTTTATTAACGCATATTTATTTTCAACGTTTAAAATTAAAATGTACGGTAAGAAATTTTGGCTTCGTAGTTTGTTTGCTTCAATAATTAGCGAAGGATTATTAGTGACCATTGCTTATTTGTGTACTTTTTCAACTCTTTATTCCTTAAATAAAATCATAATAGCAATTGGGATAGCGTGGGCTGTAAAATTTATTTTCGTTATTATATTAATGATCCCATCGATGTTGTTTAGAAATTACTTAATTAAGAAAGAAGGTATTGATTGGTACGATAAAGACATTAATTACAACCCTTTTATATGGGGACATTGTGTGAATGTAAAAAGTGAAGTGGCAAATAATGACTATATCAAAACATGATTGCGATGAACTCACTATTGCGTTAATACCAAGCAATGAAATAGTAAAAGAAGCAATTCGGCTTAATAATCAGCTTGAACAGGCATTAGAAGATATTCCCAATAAACAAAATCTTATCCACATCAGTCTTTTTCAAGGTCGGTTTCGTTGTTCGCAGCTAGAAAAAATAGGTATAACGTTAGATAATCTCACTAAACCTCTTGATCCTTTTAAATTAGAGCTTGATGCTGAATTAAAGGAATCATGTACGAATTTATTTTGGAATATCAAAGAAAATGTGCAATTACTTAGATTACATACGGATATTTTAAAAGCGGTTTCACCGTATCGTGAAGGTATATTACCAGTTTTTAAAGATTGCTATACGCAACTTAGTCAGGCCCAACAACAATTAATTGATCGTTACGGCACACCACACGTGTTACAGAACTTTAATCCACATATAACAGTATATTATAATGTAGATCATAAGAAAATAAATTGTGTTGCAATTAAGCCTCAACCATCGTACTTAAATTTTTCTGCAACCCAGCTTATTGTTGGTCATATTGGCTATGACGGTAATCTTGAAAAAATCTACAAGAAATTCCAGTTATGATTGATCTAAAAGAAAAAATAAAGCTTGTTGAGCTAACGGAATACAATCCAGAATGGCCAAAAATATTTGCCGATGCCGCAAATGAGATTAAATCAATTCTGAAAGAAAACTGTGTCCAAATTCATTATATTGGTAGCACAGCCATACCCAATATTTATGCCAAACCCATCATTGATATTTCCCCCGTTGTCAAAGACATAAGTTTAGTAGATCCATTAAATCATGAATTTGAAAAGCGAGGCTACGTTTGTATGGGAGAATACGGTATTTCTGACCGTCGTTTTTATTCGAAGTCTAAAACTAAAAGAACACATCATATTCACTTATTTGAGCAAGGGTCTCCTGAAATTAAGCGCCATTTATTATTTAGGGGTTTCATGGTTGCGCATGAGGAATATATACGCAGGCTTATTCACTGATAAAACAGTCATTAGCCGAAGTATTTTCTGAAGATATAGAAAACTATGACAATGGAAAAAGTTCCTTTATCCAGATGATCGATTATAAGACCGGCTCGGCAAAAGCTGAACAATTAGAGGCGAAAGATAATATTATTATTGAACATACCATTCTAAATGGGCCTAAATTAGCGGAAGCTGCAATAAACGCAATTAAAAGGGTTTCAAGTCAATTATCATATGTTTCAATAGAACATTTGGGTAGCACTGTGCGGTACCAGGGCTTTCAAGCAAGCCAGTCATCGATATTTTTATTGCTGTCGAATCCATAGAAGAAGCTAAGCAATGGATTAAGCTACTTGAGACGTTAGCTTATATTTTTTGGGCTGAGAACCTAAGTAAATCTCACTTGCGATTTTTTAAAGGAATGCCTCCCTTTGGAGCAAAAAGAACTCATCATGTTCATATTATCGGGAACAGTAAGTAGTGATAAAACGGAACATCGAATTTTATTTAGAGGTATCTTGTAAACCTCCCAAACTTCCCCCAGTTTTTAAATAGAGTAGTTTTTGTTTAGGGATTGAAATCAGTAATTTACCAAAAAACTCTATTTAATGGTTGGGGTATTTTACGGGAGGGTTACCCTCGTTATTCAGAAAAATATATTTCATCAAACCGGGAATTATTAAATACAATGAAAAGTGATGATGCTCATGATTTGGGATATCGAGTGGGGTTTAGAGATGGTTTTGAAGTAAAGAAATTTAAGAAGCAAGCAACAAATCTTTTTAGAGATAAACTAAAAAGATTTATTCCTTATATAAAATAATTATAGAATAGGAGAACAATTAACGCCACACAAACCTATCGAATCGGCTGTAACAAATGGAGCCTGTAAATAAGGTCTATGGGAGTATTCAAGGAACTGTGTCAACGCTAAACTAAATTAAGAATTTTAGGAGTTGACATGAAACAAGCGATACTGAGTAAAGAATTTGAAGCTGAAGCGATAGCCCGACTAAAATCAGGAGAATCGTTAACAGGAAAAGACGGAATATTAACGCCGTTAATAAAACAAATTATCGAAGCGTCGTTAGAAGGTGAATTAGAATCCCATTTATTATCAGAATCGAAAACGCCTGAGTTATCGAACCGACGCAATGGAAAAACAAGTAAAGTATTAAAAACGGAGACAGAAAGTTTTGAGCTGGAAACACCCCGAGACCGTCTAGGAACGTTTGAACCGCAAATGGTAAAAAAACGTCAAACGGTTTTAAACGAATCCTTGGATAACAAAATACTATCGCTGTATGCACTTGGGATGAGCTATGAGGCGATCCAAGACCATCTGGCGGATATGTATGGTCTTGAGGTTTCAGCGGCTAAAATAAGCCTGATAAGCGATAAGTTAATGCCGGTTATAACGGAATGGCGAAATAGACCGCTAGAATCTGTGTACCCGATCGTATTTCTCGATGCCATGCATTTTAAGGTACGTATTGAAGGTAAAGTCAGTAGCCGTGCTTTTTATTCGGTTTTAGGGGTTAACAACCAGGGTCGTAAAGAAATTTTAGGGCTGTATCTTTCTGAAAATGAAGGTTCTCGTTTCTGGTTAAGTGTCTTAAATGATTTACGTGCTCGGGGAGTTGAGGATATTCTCATTGCCAGCATCGATGGATTAAAAGGTTTTCCCGAAGCCATTGCTGAGGTTTTCCCCCAGACAGAAATTCAGCTTTGTGTGATTCATCAAATCCGTCATTCATTAAAGTATGTGACCAGCAAAGATCAAAAATCCTTTATGGCTGATTTAAAATTGGTTTATCGTGCGAGTTCCAAGGACTTAGCCGAGCATCACCTATTAGAACTCGATGAAAAATGGGGTAAAAAATATCCTGCTGTGATTAAGTCTTGGCAAACTCAATGGGATAAGCTTTCCCAGTATTTTAAGTATCCTGAAGAATTAAGGCGTATTATCTACACAACCAACATTATTGAAGGGTTTCACCGGCAAGTACGCAAATATACAAAAAATAAAGGGGCTTTTACCAGTGAAAATGCCTTACTTAAATTAATTTACTGTGCCTGTCAAAAAATACTAGAAAAGTGGTGCCAGCCCCTGCATAATTGGGCTTTAATTGCTTCTCAACTGCAGATATTTTTTGATGGCAGGCTAAATTTACAGTTACGATAAATTATTAATGACACAGTTTGGTGAACACTCTCAGGTCTATAGCTAATTTACACAAAATAACTTGCATACTCACGTTCTTTTTGTTTTTAGGTGTTTATAGCGATTATTTAAACTGTTTATGTTTATGACTACATACCGCTTTAACCGCTTCCATTTCTTGCACTAACTGGTGATACAAGGTCTTCAGGTATTCTTTCTTACTCGTTGACCAATAATCATTAAAATTTTTACACGCTTGTTCCAATCGCTTAGCACCATAATAAACAGCACCGCCTTGCCATTTGTGTGCAGTCGCTTGAATGCTTTCCCAATCTTCTGATTGATACCCGGCTGCGAGTTTTACTAAATCTTCACTTAAACCTGTTATCATCAATTGTTGACATTCTTCAATGACTTTTTCATCCCGTAAGATCTTTTTTATTTCATCAAAATCTATTACTGCGCCTCTGATCATAAAACGTGTTGATGCGGTGGGCTCATCGGAGGATTCATTCTGCATAAATGTGGTTAATAACTCTTGAACCGTTTCTTTTTTTAAGGGTTTATGAATAACGGCATTCATACCCGCATCGAGACATTCCTGTTTTCTTTCCCCAATATGCGCCGTTAAACCAACGATAGGAATCGTCGCATGGTTTTTTTCCATTGGTTGAGACGTATACAGTGGGTCAAGGCGATTCCATCTGTATCAGGCAATCCAATATCCATGAGGATCAATTGATACACATTTTTTTGTAACCGTTCCATGGCTGTTTTACCATCCGGCGCAATATCAATGGTACAGTTAAATTCTGACAGAACACCGGCGGCGGCTTTCGCTGCTAAAACGTTATCTTCTACTAGCAAAATTTTACTGTTACCTATTTCTTCAGATGAAATCGGTGTGACACGCGTTGTTGTAACTGCTTTATTCGATTTTCCATAATCCGGGAGAGTGTTCACAAAACTGTGTCATTAATAATTTTATCGTAACTGTAAATTTAATCTGCCATCAAAAAATATCTGTAGTTGAGAGGCAATTAAGGCCCAATTATGCAGGGGCTGGTACCACTTTTCTAGTATTTTTTGACAGGCACAGTAAATTAATTTAAGTAAGGCATTTTCACTAGTAAAAGCGCCTTTATTTTTGGTATATTTACGCACTTGCCGATGAAACCCCTCCACTATATTCGTTGTGTAAACAATACGTCGTAGCTCTTCTGGGTACTTAAAATACTGAGACAAACGCTCCCATTGAGTTTGCCAAGACTTAATCACAGCAGGGTATTTTTTACCCCATTTTTCATCAAGCTCCAATAGGCGATGCTCGGCTAAATCCTTGGAGCTCGCACGATAAACCAATTTTAAATCAGCCATAAAGGATTTTTGATCTTTGCTGGTCACGTACTTTAATGAGTTACGGATTTGATGAATCACACAAAGCTGAATTTCTGTCTGGGGGAAAACCTCAGCAATGGCTTCAGGAAAACCCTTTAATCCGTCAATGCTAGCAATGAGAATATCCTCAACTCCGCGAGCGCACAAATCATTTAAAACGTGTAGCCAGAAACGAGAACCTTCATTTTCAGAAAGATACAGCCCTAAAATTTCTTTACGACCCTGATTGTTAACACCCAAAACCGAATAAAAAGCACGACTACTGACTTTTCCTTCAATACGCACCTTAAAATGCATGGCATCGAGAAATACGATGGGATACACAGATTCTAACGGTCTATTTCGCCATTCCGTTATAACCGGCATTAATTTATCGCTTATCAAGCTAATTTTAGCGGCTGAAACCTCAAGACCATACATATCCGCCAGATGTTCTTGGATCGCCTCATAGCTCATCCCAAGTGCATACAATGACAGTATTTTGTTATCTAAGGACTCGTTTAAAACCGTTTGACGTTTCTTAACCATTTGTGGTTCAAACGTTCCTAAACGGTCTCGGGGTGTTTCTAGCTCAAAACTTTCTGTCCCCGTTTTTAATAACTTACTGGTTTTTCCATTGCGTCGATTTGAGATATCCGTTGCTTTAGATTCTGATAAATGAGCGTCTATTTCCCCCTCTAACGATGCTTCGATAATTTGTTTTATTAACGGCGTTAATATTCCATCTTTTCCTGTTAACGATTCTCCTGATTTTAGCCGTGCTATCGCTTCAGCTTCAAATTCTTTACTGAGTATGGCTTGTTTCATGTCAACTCCTAAAATTGTTGATTTAGTTTAGCGTTGACACAGTTAATTGAATACTCCCCTTTATTTTAAGAAAAAAATGAATTTATTATTTACAGATTTACTCCTTTCTTATTTTATAACATTGAAGCTTTACGTTTAATCTTCAATGGCAATAATCATCAATGTTTTTATCGAAATAAATGTGTATAGAGCAATTGTTTACTTTCTGTTAAGTAAGAAACAAAGCAATGATTATAAAGTTGTAGTAAATAAATGAAATCTTTTACTTCTTTGTGCTGAAGCAATTAATATCTCTAGAACCTATAATCATTTGTCTATCCCACCGTATTACGACCGCTACCGCTATAGTTAGAAGGTGGTCAGACCTCTTCTACAATAAAAAGCCCTCTAAACATGAAGAAGAGGTTTTATTTATTCTGTTTTTATTCTGCTCTCTTTTAACAATTTACTGATCGTCCATTTAGCGTACAGGTGTTATTAGTTGATGTTATGGGGCCACCCCGTGGAACAACTGGGCCGCTGCGCCCCTCACTAGTAGTATTGCCGCCCTTCACATTGATTTTTGATCCTTCTATAGTAAACACGCCGCTTGTACGTTCAGTTGTAGTCGCCCCCCGAGAGGTGCCAGTAGTCGGGCTCGACACATTTATAATTAAATCTTTTGCTCTCACCGCACCAGATCCAGCCCGGTTCTTGGCTATCCCATTAAGTTCTGCATTAGGAGGAATACCAGGCCCAGTAACATCAATCCTAGTGCCACTTATGTTAATAGTACTAGTTCCTGGACCAGAAATAATCGCACTTGCGCGATTATTTCCCACAGTAAAATGACCTCCAGTAACTGTAACCTGACTTCTATCTTGAACCTCTAATGCTCGGTTGGGCGCCGTGATTATGGTATTGGTTAACTCACCCTTACTCGTTTGTTTGAACCAAGCGCCTCTCCCACCTCCGCTTTCCACTTGTATTTGTGTTCCATTCATTTTAATAACAGCAGGGCCATCTGCTGAAAGCCCTAATGCTTGTCCTGCTGGAGCATTTGCCATCAGTTTGCTACTGCCTATGTTAACCTCTCCAGCACTTGTTTTGGAAAATGCAGTAATATTAGTATCTCCCATAGCACTTATAATATTTTCGTCACCTAGTGTGAAAGTTCCTGTTCCTTCATCAGAAATTCCTATTGTACCTTCACCTCCTATTGCATCCACTGAAAAGTTATCCGCCAACGTGATATCACTAGTGGATCCACTGTTTCTTGAAATTCCCAAAATTCCAGAAGAACCAACTGCATTTACTGTGATTGAACCTGCACCTGTTAGTTCAATAGGTCCACTTCCTCCGACGTCAAGTCCTCGCGTTCTATTACCCCCCGACACATTAATCTTTGTTCCCTTGAGTTCGACGTTGCCGCTACTCGTGCTCGTGGTTGAAAACCCTGTGGCCGCGGCTTGTCCATTTCCATCTACCGTGATTGTGCCTGCCTCTGTTTTAATAGCACCACTTCCTGAGGAAAGAACTCCTTGAGCTGAAGTACCACCGATCACTTCAATTTTAGGATTTCTAGCTGTGTAACTTCCCTCTCCCTCGGTGAGTACCCCAATAGGATTGGTTTGGCCATCGACCTTAATTTGTGTTTCATCCAACATTACAGGGGCAACGCTGCTTGTAAGCGTATGAATTCCTATGGCTTGACCGCCAGTCGATTTCACATTAATTGCACTGCCTCCACTAAAGTTGACTGCACCGCTACCACCACTTGAATAACCAACCGCACTGCCCGTCGCATCTACATTAATTGAACTTGCTCCACTGACAGTCACTTCGCCCTCTCCAGTAGAACTCACTCCAACCAAACCATCTTCTCCTGTTACATTAACTGAGCTTTGATTAGTAAGATTAATAAGTCCACTACCCGTTGACTCAATACCTGAAACAGTACCATTGATCTCACTCGCATTACTGATCAAGCTAGTAGCCTCAGAAAATCTTACTCCTGTAGAACCAAAAACCTTACTTTTGTCTAACGTTGTTTGTGCACTGCCTGTCAGCTCTACTCCGGTCACGTATGGAGCTTCTGCACTTCCAATCTCGCTGCCATTAATCAATACGTTACCGTTTGGAGCACCACTGATGCCGATGGGGGTACTAGGCGTCGGAGCAAGTTTCATATTATTTACACTATTATTGCCTTCCATGATAAGTCCTCCACTCAGCGTAGAAATCGGAGTCCCTGGATACGAAGTAAGACTTTGTCCGGCCCTGATCGTGACCGGGTTGCTTCCTCCAGGAACATCTAACGCCGTGTATGTCCCTCCCAAAAAGTACATCTTCGTGTTTGGAAGATAACCGGATAAGGTTTGCGTAGCTTCGTTAGTTAGATCAGTGGGGCCACAAGGATTCTCATAGGTACAATTACCCAAGGTCAAACCCACCCCGCCATTATTAGGCGTACCGGTTTGGCTAAAAAAAGCATTAATTCCTGGAATTTCTCCATCGCCCCCATCACCTATCGTACGTACTAGCTTTCTTTTCATTTGACTCGGAAACGCCGCCGAACCCCCTAATTCAGCTAAATTACGCTCTAATGGATCAGTGATTCGTTCTTCTATGGAAGGATCGCTACGATGGACGTGCGTACCTCCCAATTCAACCCCTAACCCTAAAGAACCCACACTACGCCGTAACTTATCGTACGTATAACTAGCAAAAACTTTCACATTTCGGTTCGCCCAATATTCTAAGCCCACTGCTCCACCTAAAATATTTTTTGTTTCTGCTGGACTAAAAAAATAACTACCTACAAAAGCTTTTAAAGGTGTTTTAGGAAAGAGTTGGTAACCCAGTTTCACATCACCACCATTTCCCACATTTTGGGTTACATCAAATAGGTTATAAACTGCCGAATGGCCACGAAATCTAACAAACTCTAAATCAGTTCCAACAACTTTACTCCGATTATCCATAACAAAATACCCATTAAGATGGGCATCCCAACGAGAACCTAAGGCTTCTATCCCTGGATTCATTGTCCATATACGCACATTATTATCCATTCGATTATATTCACCAAAAAGATAACCACCTAATATCGCTGAACCATTTTGAATCCAGCGATACCCTAACCCTAAATCTCCATGACCTTCCCAATTACTTCCTGAAGTTAATGCAGGATCAATATAAAAGTTATGCTGAGCATCTCCTACTAAAGGCAGCATCGCATCAGCCTGACCCACAACATATTTCGTACTACCATAAACGTTTCCCGAAAAACGAGCCGGTATAGGTAGAACTTCTGCATTCGCTTTTAAAAGTATTGAACTAAATCCTATTGCAAGGGTAATAAAACAACATTTGTTTATACCTTTACTTTTCATTAGGAGCTCCTTTACATAGCAAGAGGGACAAAGTCCTGATAAATCAATCCACCAAAGGCTAACTGATTTTTATAAACATTATTAATAGTGAATAGTAGCCTTATTTAATAGTATGATTGAAAAAATTTATCAACTATTAGCTGATTTGTCCTAGTTATAAAGAAGACTGCAAAACATAAATTTGTTTCTGACTATTCTGTTTAAACTTAAGAGTTACAATTTACTGATCGTCCATTTAGCGTACAGGTGTTATTAGTTGATGTTATGGGGCCACCCCGTGGAACAACTGGGCCGCTGGGCCCCTCACTAGTATTGCCGCCCTTCACATTGATTTTTGATCCTTCTATAGTAAACACGCCGCTTGTACGTTCAGTTGTAGTCGCCCCCCGAGAGGTGCCAGTAGTCGGGCTCGACACATTTATAATTAAATCTTTTGCTCTCACCGCACCAGATCCAGCCCGGTTCTTGGCTATCCCATTAAGTTCTGCATTAGGAGGAATACCAGCCCCAGTAACATCAATCCTAGTGCCACTTATGTTAATAGTACTAGTTCCTGGACCAGAAATAATCGCACTTGCGCGATTATTTCCCACAGTAAAATGACCTCCAGTAACTGTAACCTGACTTCTATCTTGAACCTCTAATGCTCGGTTGGGCGCCGTGATTATGGTATTGGTTAACTCACCCTTACTCGTTTGTTTGAACCAAGCGCCTCTCCCACCTCCGCTTTCCACTTGTATTTGTGTTCCATTCATTTTAATAACAGCAGGGCCATCTGCTGAAAGCCCTAATGCTTGTCCTGCTGGAGCATTTGCCATCAGTTTGCTACTGCCTATGTTAACCTCTCCAGCACTTGTTTTGGAAAATGCAGTAATATTAGTATCTCCCATAGCACTTATAATATTTTCGTCACCTAGTGTGAAAGTTCCTGTTCCTTCATCAGAAATTCCTATTGTACCTTCACCTCCTATTGCATCCACTGAAAAGTTATCCGCCAACGTGATATCACTAGTGGATCCACTGTTTCTTGAAATTCCCAAAATTCCAGAAGAACCAACTGCATTTACTGTGATTGAACCTGCACCTGTTAGTTCAATAGGTCCACTTCCTCCGACGTCAAGTCCTCGCGTTCTATTACCCCCCGACACATTAATCTTTGTTCCCTTGAGTTCGACGTTGCCGCTACTCGTGCTCGTGGTTGAAAACCCTGTGGCCGCGGCTTGTCCATTTCCATCTACCGTGATTGTGCCTGCCTCTGTTTTAATAGCACCACTTCCTGAGGAAAGAACTCCTTGAGCTGAAGTACCACCGATCACTTCAATTTTAGGATTTCTAGCTGTGTAACTTCCCTCTCCCTCGGTGAGTACCCCAATAGGATTGGTTTGGCCATCGACCTTAATTTGTGTTTCATCCAACATTACAGGGGCAACGCTGCTTGTAAGCGTATGAATTCCTATGGCTTGACCGCCAGTCGATTTCACATTAATTGCACTGCCTCCACTAAAGTTGACTGCACCGCTACCACCACTTGAATAACCAACCGCACTGCCCGTCGCATCTACATTAATTGAACTTGCTCCACTGACAGTCACTTCGCCCTCTCCAGTAGAACTCACTCCAACCAAACCATCTTCTCCTGTTACATTAACTGAGCTTTGACCTGTTAGTTCAATAGGTCCACTTCCTCCGACGTCAAGTCCTCGCGTTCTATCACCCCCCGACACATTAATCTTTGTTCCCTTGAGTTCGACGTTGCCGCTACTCGTGCTCGTGGTTGAAAACCCTGTGGCCGCGGCTTGTCCATTTCCATCTACCGTGATTGTGCCTGCCTCTGTTTTAATAGCACCACTTCCTGAGGAAAGAACTCCTTGAGCTGAAGCACCACCGATCACTTCAATTTTAGGATTTCTAGCTGTGTAACTTCCTTCTCCCTCGGTGAGTACCCCAATAGGACTGGTTTGGCCATCGACCTTAATTTGTGTTTCATCCAACATTACAGGGGCAACGCTGCTTGTAAGCGTATGAATTCCTATGGCTTGACCGCCAGTCGATTTCACATTAATTGCACTGCCTCCACTAAAGTTGACTGCACCGCTACCACCACTTGAATAACCAACCGCACTGCCCGTCGCATCTACATTAATTGAACTTGCTCCACTGACAGTCACTTCGCCCTCTCCAGTAGAACTCACTCCAACCAAACCATCTTCTCCTGTTACATTAACTGAGCTTTGATTAGTAAGATTAATAAGTCCACTACCCGTTGACTCAATACCTGAAACAGTACCATTGATCTCACTCGCATTACTGATCAAGCTAGTAGCCTCAGAAAATCTTACTCCTGTAGAACCAAAAACCTTACTTTTGTCTAACGTTGTTTGTGCACTGCCTGTCAGCTCTACTCCGGTCACGTATGGAGCTTCTGCACTTCCAATCTCGCTGCCATTAATCAATACGTTACCGTTTGGAGCACCACTGATGCCGATGGGGGTACTAGGCGTCGGAGCAAGTTTCATATTATTTACACTATTATTGCCTTCCATGATAAGTCCTCCACTCAGCGTAGAAATCGGAGTCCCTGGATACGAAGTAAGACTTTGTCCGGCCCTGATCGTGACCGGGTTGCTTCCTCCAGGAACATCTAACGCCGTGTATGTCCCTCCCAAAAAGTACATCTTCGTGTTTGGAAGATAACCGGATAAGGTTTGCGTAGCTTCGTTAGTTAGATCAGTGGGGCCACAAGGATTCTCATAGGTACAATTACCCAAGGTCAAACCCACCCCGCCATTATTAGGCGTACCGGTTTGGCTAAAAAAAGCATTAATTCCTGGAATTTTCTCCATCGCCCCCATCACCTATCGTACGTACTAGCTTTCTTTTCATTTGACTCGGAAACGCCGCCGAACCCCCTAATTCAGCTAAATTACGCTCTAATGGATCAGTGATTCGTTCTTCTATGGAAGGATCGCTACGATGGACGTGCGTACCTCCCAATTCAACCCCTAACCCTAAAGAACCCACACTACGCCGTAACTTATCGTACGTATAACTAGCAAAAACTTTCACATTTCGGTTCGCCCAATATTCTAAGCCCACTGCTCCACCTAAAATATTTTTTGTTTCTGCTGGACTAAAAAAATAACTACCTACAAAAGCTTTTAAAGGTGTTTTAGGAAAGAGTTGGTAACCCAGTTTCACATCACCACCATTTCCCACATTTTGGGTTACATCAAATAGGTTATAAACTGCCGAATGGCCACGAAATCTAACAAACTCTAAATCAGTTCCAACAACTTTACTCCGATTATCCATAACAAAATACCCATTAAGATGGGCATCCCAACGAGAACCTAAGGCTTCTATCCCTGGATTCATTGTCCATATACGCACATTATTATCCATTCGATTATATTCACCAAAAAGATAACCACCTAATATCGCTGAACCATTTTGAATCCAGCGATACCCTAACCCTAAATCTCCATGACCTTCCCAATTACTTCCTGAAGTTAATGCAGGATCAATATAAAAGTTATGCTGAGCATCTCCTACTAAAGGCAGCATCGCATCAGCCTGACCCACAACATATTTCGTACTACCATAAACGTTTCCCGAAAAACGAGCCGGTATAGGTAGAACTTCTGCATTCGCTTTTAAAAGTATTGAACTAAATCCTATTGCAAGGGTAATAAAACAACATTTGTTTATACCTTTACTTTTCATTAGGAGCTCCTTTACATAGCAAGAGGGACAAAGTCCTGATAAATCAATCCACCAAAGGCTAACTGATTACTAAATATAAAACTGTTTTTAATTTAGTTGCCAATTAAAAATTACAATAGAACTATTTATTAATGATTAATTCATTATTGAATTTCTTAGAGAAATATATTGAGGGAATATTAAGAGATAAAATGAAAGCTTATAAAATAAACCGCAAAATTACAGAAAAAATAAACTTAGACTTAATAGGGTCGATGCTAATTGAAAAAATTTAGCAACACAAAGCAAACACTACCCAAAGCACCGTTGAACGTCATGGATGTTGAATTACACGACATTTTGGGTACCGAAAATGTAATATTCTCACGCGCTGTAATCTAATTGTATCGTACATCTTATTCTTAATTCCATTATGTTATTATAAAAAATGAGAAACAAAATCACTATCAAAAACGATTGAATCAACTTAACGCTATTTCTCTTATTAAGCATCGTCCTAACTCCACATTTAAATATTACTGTATGCTAAGATTCAATTTATTTAAACTTTGTGCATAACTATAGGATTCTATTTTTTAGCAGTAATTTCTGTAGCTAAAAATGCTACAGAAAAAATCATTATAAAATTTTACATAAAAAAATGTAATAGAAATTATAACGCGATATGTTAGGATATAATTTAAATTAATAAGATCAAATTTAATATATTGACTTTTTCGGATCAGTGGATCAATATTTACGGTCAATAAAAATTCTAAGTCATTACAACTCTTCTCACAATTAAAACATTCTAAAGATAATAATTAAAAATAGATTCTTTTTTAATTTTCATTAAATGGGTTAATTTAGTTATGCCAGAGACAAGCTTGGATGAGTTTAAAGTTTCAGAAGTTACTTGGGGAGAAATAAAAAAAGTTATTAAAGAAACAAATGTGGAATTATTTAATTGTATTCAAAAAATAAAACTTCAAAAGAAACCAAATTTTATTAAGGTAGTTTACCCCTATGGCTCTACTTTAGTAAATAATGGTGAACTTAGTGTATACAGTTACGTTAAAAAAACAAATGTGTCTATCAGTTTAGTAAATAGCTCTTTAAAAGATAAACTTTCCTACGCCAGTGTTCCATTGGGTTTACTCCTAAATAAAGCAATAGAGGTTTATTGTCCCTTTAACAAAAACCGTGTCATTCCTTTAAAATTATTAATGCCCGGACAATTATTTGGCTTACAAGAGATTATGCAAACTATTTACGATTATAAAGAAAAACCAAATTTTAGTATTAATAGTGGCGCCCGTTCCATATTTTTAGTGCCTAAAATAGCTAATAAAGGCGGGTATAGTAGGCTTAAAAAATATCTAAATATGCAGTTAGATCCTCCTATTTCTTTATCTGATCATTGGGGTATTTTTACATCTATTAGTAACCATCCGAATTATATTAACCAATGGAATAACCAGGTGTTATTTTTTACTAAAAGCTGGTTTGAAGAAGTTAATTGCACTAACCCTAACTGGTTTCCTTTTTTTAACTTTTTATCTAAAGCTTATCATAATCAATTAACTCCGGGGTATAGTAATTTTTACAATTTTGAACTGACATGGCAAGAATTTATGACTGCTATTGGTTGTAGAAATTTAAAGCCTCGCCCCTATATATTAAGTACTGCAAAACATTTGCTTGCTATAGCTGTCGGTTTATTACCTGGTTTTTCTTCAGCGAATTTAGAACAAATTATTGCACCAACTAAAATTCTTAAGGAAATTTTTATTGATATTTATAAGCTAAAATACTTACCTACTATAATGCATCCATCCTATTTTAATATTCAAAAAAATACCCCTCTTTACTATTCGCTATCCTTTCCTTCGATTTTAGAAGGGTTACCTATGAACAAGGAACCTCGAGATATTTTAACCGATCAGCGAGAGCTAAAAATTTTATTTGATACAATAAAGAATAATTCTTCTCATTACAAACAAAAATTTCCACGAATATGTCAGTTGTTTGATACCGTAAACTACAACTTTTATCATAACAATATCGATGCCTATAAAGAAATAGGTATTGCGTTAGAAATAACAAAAGGAGCTTCAGACTTACTTTGGGATCAATCTCTATTTCCAAATAAAGATTTTTGCTACACTTCGAGTTTTTTAAATGGCTGCATAAAAATCTCTAAAAAATAAGCTTAAGAAAATAACTAAGGTTGACAGCCTAATTTTAACAAGAAAGTTTAATTTTTAGAATTTCATAAGGAGTTTTACCTTTTAAAGAACCATGAGGTCGTTGGTAATTATAAAAATTTTCCCATTCACGAATTTTTTTATCTAAATCGACGTCGTTTTTATAGTTAAGCATTTGATAAAACTCTTCTTTATCAATCCCATGCGAACGCTCTACTTTACCATTGAGATGAGGCATGGCTGGTTTAATATAAACATGCCTCATGCTTAAATCTTCGACATGCCAATGGAATTTGGCTTGAAATTCATGGCCATTATCCGTTTGAATGGTATGGATACGGTAAGTCTCCCCTATACTGCCGCAAGTAAGAAATAGAGTTTCTGTTAAATTAATAACCAGCGGAGATTCTAAATGAAGAAGAAAAAATTTACCGAAACGCAAATAGTCACGATATTAAAAGAAGGGGAAGCGGGTATTCCGATTACCGATTTATGCCGAAAATATGGAATGGGCCAAAGCACGTACTTTGCTTGGAGATCAAAATATGCGGGTATGAGTGTTACGGAACTTAAACGCTTAAAACAGCTGGAAGATGAAAATCTTCGATTAAAAAGGATGTATGCTTCATTAAGTTTAGACCATGAACTTTTAAGGGAGGTCCTCGAAAAAAAGTTAGGCGTGGATGTCAGCGAAGAATTATTGCGCAAGAATTAGTGGCGGCCAAACAAATTAGCATCAATCGTGCTTGCCGTGTAGCTCGAATTAATCGTATAAATTTCGATTACAAATCGAGGCTAACTCAAGCCAATGAAGCCATTAAAGCATTATTAAAACAATTATCGACTGAACATCCACGGTATGGATTTAAAAAGCTATTTCAAATGATAAAGGCCCAAGGTTATATGATAAATCATAAAAGAGTTTATCGCTTGTATTGCGAATTACGATTAAATCTCAAACGAAAGAATAAAAAGCGATTGCCTTCTCGCTTAAAGCAATCGCTTAGGCAGCCGATGTACTTAAATGAATGTTGGTCATTAGATTTTATGAGCGATGCTTTATTTACTGGAAAACGCTTACCTACAGTCAACGTCATTGATAATTATAACCGCGAAGGATTGGGTATTGAAATTGGATTCTCAATGCCTGCACAGCGTGTGACACGATGGCTTGATACTATTACCGCTATCAAAGGTTATCCCAACGTTATTCGGGTAGATAATGGCCCAGAGAACTTGTCAAAACACTTTCTTAGTTGGGCAAAGCAACATCAAGTGATTGTTCAATATATACAGCCTGGAAAAACTGCTCAAAATGCTTAGGTAACCCTCCCGTAAAATACCCCAACCATTAAATAGAGTTTTTTGGTAAATTACTGACCAGGAGAGTTAACAAATGAAGAAGAAAAAGTTTAGTGAATCACAAATTATCACCGTGCTGAAAGAGTATGGAGCGGGAGTTCCAGCGGTTGAATTAGCCCGTAAATATGGAATTGGAGAAAGCACAATTTATACGTGGCAAA